>JBQCFI010000465.1:0-15893 GCA_051959325.1 Ginsengibacter sp.
TACGAAAGAAGTTGTTGAAAAATTAGCTGTAGAAAGTAAGAGAACAAAATTGTTAGCCATCATTGCAAATGCCCGTGGAGCAAAGGATGCAGCAGAATTTGAAAAAATTTCCTATCTCGGGTTTCCTTTTTCTGTTTCTCCAACTTTTCAAAGGCGCAATGCTAATAGTACAATAGAAGAATCTTTGGAAAGAGTAAAAGAAATAAAAAATATCTGCGATAAAAATGATAAAGAACTGGTTGTATATGTCTCCATGGCCTTTGGAAATCCTTATGGCGATAAATATAACGAAGACATTGTTTTAGATTGGATAAATAAAATAGTGGCAGAGGGGATTCAGATTATTTCTTTGGCAGATACTGTCGGGCTTGCTAAACAAGCGCAAGTTGCTTCTCTGGTTAAAAAAACAATTTCGACATTTCCTGAAATTGAAACAGGTGTTCATCTTCATTCAACAAGCTTTAACTGGAAAGAAAAGATTGATGCTGCTTTGGAAAATGGCTGCAGGCGCTTTGATGGCGCGTTAAAAGGAATTGGTGGTTGTCCGATGGCGAATGATACACTCGTTGGAAACATGAATTCGGAATTGATGGTGCCTTATTTTAAACAATTGGGTTTTTTGCAAAATATCAATGAAGATGAATTATTGAAAGCAGAAGAAATGGCCAGCCAGATTTTTATATAAACATTTTCTTTTCGCTTTTCAAAAACAGAAAACCGGCTTATTTGTTTCTTTACTGCGAACTTTTCTTTTTCTACTCAGCGGCATAAAAGAATATGCTATTTGATTGAAAAACCTGCCTAATTCATCGCCATCATTTTATTATATTTATTCCTGTATTCTACCGGAGAAAGCCCGGTGATTTCTCTAAATACCGTGCGAAAAGATTTGGTATCAGAATAACCGACATCATACATTACTTCATTCACATTTTTCCCACTGGCTTCGAAATGTTTTTTAGCCGCTTCAATTTTTACACGCTGAATATATTGTATCAAAGTATTGGCGGTGGCTCTTTTAAATCTGCGTTCAAGGTTTCTGCGGCTCAATGCCAGCATGGAAGTAAGTTGATCTACAGTAATGCGTTCATGATAATTTTTTTCAATGAACTCCTGCGCCTGTTTTACCTGTTCATCCTGGTGACCTTTTTGTCCTTCAAAAATAATAAACGGAGATTGTGTGTGCCTGTCCAGGTCAACCTGGAAGTTTTTTGCACAATGAATCGCTACTTCTCTTCCTGCATATTTTTCAATGATGTATAAAATAAGATTTGCTGAAGAAAAAGCGCCGCCGCTTGTATAAATCCCTTGTTCGTCAGTAATTACTTTATCTGTTACCAAATTTATTTCAGGAAACATTTGGGCAAAATCATTTGCCGCACGCCAATGTGTTGAGCAACTTTTGCCATTCAACAAGCCGGTGGCAGCGAGCAAAAATGCACCCACACAAAGGCTGGCAATCTCCGCGCCGTTGCTGTATTGTTTTACGATCCATTCTATGCAATCGTGGCTCTGTTCCATTCCTTTTTTTATGTCGCCTTCGATGGCAGGAATGATGATCAGATCTGTCTTTTTCAAATTTTTTATTTCCACATCCGGATGGATCGTACATACTCCGTTTTCTAAAAGAATCGATTTCGAACATCCTGCAATCTCCACTTTAAATAAAGGATCTTTTCCATTTTGTTGCAAATAATGATTGACGGCAAGGAAAGCACGCCGCGGATTATCAATGCTTCCTAAGTTGCTGGTGGCATTGGCGAGAATGGTTATATGCTTCATTTCATATTCATTTATAAGGCAAATGTAGAAGATTATTTTGTCGCGATCAACCCTTTATATTGCCGTATTTGCACCCTTTCAAACTCTCAAATTCAATCTACGTTTGTATCCTCATTATTAAATATTGGATGCATGAGAAAAATTGTTTTGTTTAACCTGATGACGCTTGACGGCTACTTTGAAGGCGAGAATGCAGACATCAGTTGGCACAATGTGGATCAGGAATTTAACGACTTTGCCATTGCCCAACTAAAAACTGCGGACATGCTTTTGTTTGGGAGAAAGACTTACCAATTGATGGCGGCTTATTGGCCAACGGCAGAAGGAATAAAAGATAACCCGGTTATTGCAGACCTCATGAATCAAATTGATAAAATTGTTTTTTCAAAATCTTTAGAAAAAGCGCATTGGGATCATGCGCGCGTGATCAGTGAAGGTCTATTGGATGAAGTGAAAAAACTGAAAAGCATACCAGGAAAAGATGTGTTTATTTTTGGAAGTGCAGATTTATCATCCACATTTATTGACCACGATTTAATAGATGAGTTCAGAATCATGATAAACCCGCTGATCTTAGGAAATGGAACGCCTATGTTTAAAAGTATCACAACGAAAATAGATCTGCAATTATTAAAAACAAAAGTATTTGGAAATGGAAATGTGCTGTTGAATTATATTCCAAAGAAATAAAAATCTCTAAACATTTTTGATCATGAAAACAGAAAAATCAACCTCAGCATTAGCAACTTCTTTTGACAATACCGCAAAAGATCTTTTGGAAACAATTTCTTCATTCAATGAAAAGGAATTCAAAGAAATTCCTTTTGAAGGAAGCTGGAGTGCCGCACAGGTAGCAGATCATGTCAGGAAGTCTTTAAAAGGAACCATCAATGCTTTACATGGTGAGGTAAAGCCATCGGAAAGAAAACCGGATGAACATGTCGAAAAACTCAGGTCACTATTTTTAAATTTTGACATTAAAATGCAATCGCCGGAATTCATTTTGCCATCAGAGCAACCACTGCAAAAAGATACTATCTATCAAAATTTAAAGGAGATAACTGATGCGATCAGTAAAGCAATAAATAACCTTGATTTATCTTTTGCTTCTACGATTCCTTTTCCAAAATCGGGTGAACTGACCAGGCATGAATGGGTTAGTTTTGCTACATTTCATACACAAAGACACATCCGGCAAATGAAAAATATAAAAGAACATTTAGAGGCTGCAACTGTGCAATAAAACATTGAAACATGGTAGAAGTTTTTAAAACAAACGTTTACGCGGAGAGCAATTCACAAAAAATAATTGAATTACTTTATGAGCATTTTCCCGAATGCAAAATCAATTTTGACCTGGATGACTGTGATAATATTTTGAGAATTGAAGGCTCAGCTTTTGAAACGGAAAAAATAAAATGGATTGTAAACAAAAATGGATATATGTGCGAAGTGTTGGAATGAGTTTTTAATTGTTGAAAATAAGATCTTGTTGTTTTTCACTGGTGACTTTCAGAATTTTGCACAATAGTCCTGAAAGTCAGATTTACTCTTGCTTTTGAGATTTGTTTTGTTGGCGGAAGCCGGTGCAACCAATGATCCTGTGTACAGCCTTTCATCATTAAAAGGCTTCCGTGTTCCAAAACCAATTCTACTTTTTCTTTGCTTTGCTTATGCTTAAAAGCGAACTTTCTTTCTGCTCCAAAACTCAATGAAGCGATCGTACCGTTCTTTTTCAGATCCGTTTCGCCATCACTGTGCCATGCCATTCCCTCTTCTCCGTTATGATATAAATTCAGCAAACAGGAATTGAAAGTTTCTCCGGTTCTTTCTTCAGTAAAAGATTTTATTTGCAGTAATTCATTTGTCCAGGGCAATGCCAGCTTTGTAATTTTGGAATACGTGTATTGAAATGGCTTGTCTCCATACCATGCCACTTTTCGTTTGGTAATTATTTTCTTTCCAAAAATAATTGCTTCATCATTTCGCCAATCAACGTTCGCTAAAAGCATCTGAAGATAATGATCCGCGTCTTTTTGACTGAACAATTTTCCATAATAATACACTGTCCCGTCTTTGGGTAACAGGTTTATTTTTTCATTAATTAAGGTATTAAACAGATCCATTTTTCCATTTTTTATATTCGCGCTTCATGCACAGTCCACAAGGCCGATAACCGTTTTGTTGCGCTTCGTTTTCAGTGCTAAAGAACACTCGGTTTTCGCGCTTCATTCTTCTTCCGGAAGAGCAATGCAATGTTCCATAAATTTTCAATAAGCGATTGCCTCCAAAAGAAATTTTCTTTTGTTTGATCTTACTTCTTAAAAAGGTATCATTGACTTCAATATGACAGATCATTCTAATTACCTGAATAAGTTTTTGCTCCTTCCCAACCAATGATCGCTGCTTTGCGGGTGTTTCCCCACATGTATCCGCCAAAAGTTCCCGTTGATTGGATGACGCGGTGACATGGAATTAAAAATGCTACCGGATTGCTGCCAATGGCTGTGCCCACTGCTCTTGAAGCGGCAGGCTTTCCGATTTCGGCTGCAACGGTACCATAAGTTGAAAGCTTTCCCATTGGTATTTTCAATAAAGTTTCCCAAACTTTCAATTGAAAATCGGTACCTTTTAAATGCAGTTTAATTTCCGGTAGTTTGGTCCAGTCATTTTGGAAAATGAATAATGCGTTTTGTTGTATCAGGTCTAATTTTCTTTCAAATGCAGCATTCGGAAAATTTGTTTTTAAATCGTTTAAAGCCTTCTTTTCATCATCATCAAAGGCCATATAACAAACACCTTTTTGAGTAGAAGCTACTATCAGGTTTCCGAAAGGACTTTCGGCAAAACTGTAATTTATATGAAGATCTTTACCGGCATTTTTATATTCCGCAGGAGTCATTCCTTCCACTTTTATAAACAGATCATGCAAACGGCTGGTGCTTGAAAAACCTGTTTCAAAAGTGGCATCAAACAAAGTGGCTTTGTTGCCTTTCAGTATTTTTTTTGCATGTTCAATACTGATGTATTGAAGGAATTTTTTCGGGCTGGTTCCTGCCCAATCGGTAAACATTCTTTGAAAATGAGCCGGGCTTAAATGTACTTTTTCTGCCACCTCATCGAGGTCGGGTTGTTGCCTGAAATTGTTTTGAATATAATCTATCGCTTCTGCAATGCGGTTATAATTGATCGTTTCCTGGGTGTTCATTTGTTTGATATTATGATGCAAATTTCGCTGCTATTTTTCGATCTTAAAATCCGAAAGATGCGCAATTTTAGGGACTAAAACTCTGCTTCAGCAAACAAACTAATAATGCCGATTTGTATTTTCTTTAATTAAATCAAAAAAAATGGCGCAGGCCTTACACCTACGCCAAAAACTAAACACAGAAAAGCTTTTTTTAATCAGCATAGTTTGAGTGAATTACCAGAGTGATTTTCCACCATAGTAATCCAATACTTTCTCCCTCAGCACAAAATCATATTTAGCAATGATCAAATTGCTTTGCGCACGATTCAGGTTGTTTTTCGCAATCAGGTAATCAACGGAAGTAATGGCGCCTGCATTGAAACGAATTTCTGCGGTGCGAAAAGATTCTGCGAAAGAAGTAACCTGGCTTTGCAATAATTTATATTTATCGGAAGAGGAGGTAAGACTTACATAAGCGCGCTCGATCGATTGTTGCAATTGCGTTTTTGTATTTTGTTCGACCAGTTCATAATTTTTCAGATCAAGTCTTGCCAGCTTGATTTGATTTCTGATACGGCTGCCATTGAAAAGCGGAACCGTTAATCCTAAATTTATTGTATAAAAAAGATTGTTGTTCAACTGGTCTCCGTAATTAATTTTTTTCGGCTGGTAATTGTCCTGTTTTACAATTACAGGATATTGTAACCCATTTACCGTAACGTAATTGGATGATGGATTTTCTGTTGTGTTTACAAAATAATCGCGGGTTGCTACACTCGAATAATTCGTATTGATATTACCGCCAAAAGTAAGCGTGGGAAATAATTGTCCTTTCACTGAACGTATATTTTGTTCCGCGCTTTCTGTTCTAAGTCTGGTTGCTTTTACCTGTGCAAACTGTTGCAAAGCGGTTTGATAAATACTATCAGGGGTTCCGGTATAATTCACGTTAAAATTCGCCTCCGGCATTCTTTCCACTTCCAGGTTTTTATCGTACGGAATGTTTAAAAGCTGCGCCAGGTTGAGTTTCATCGTTTCCAGATTGGCTTTATTATCTACAATCATAATCTGGTCATTGGCCAACTGTCCTTTCAGATCATAATAATCCGATGGCAATATCGCGCCTGATTGATTTAAAACTCCAAGGCGGTCAACCTGCTTTTGTGTTACCAAAACCTGCTCCTGCGATTGTTGCAAAACATCTTCGGCACTTAATACCTGCAAATAGGCAAGAATAATATTGATGGTAAGATTGTCTTTTGCCTGTTGCAGTTCCATCTTCGATGCCTCGTATCCTGTCTTATTCGATTTGATTTCATTATGTAAAGAAAAACCATTGAACAACAAAACATTACTGCTGGCACCGTAATTTGCATAGCCAACTTTTTGATCAATAAATGCGTTTGTAAAAGGATCAATACTTCTTCCATAATTAACACCCTCATTGGCGCTGGCATTCAGATTCGGCAGCATGTTTTGCCTGGATTGATTCAAAGTAATACCGGCTTTTTGCATGAGCAAATCAGATTGCGCAACGTTTATATTATTTTTGATACCCAATTCTATTGCTTGTTTCAAAGTCAATTTATTTTGCGCCATCACAACGAATCCTGTACATAAAAATGCTCCTATTAAAAAAACTGATTTCATATTCTTAATTCTTAGTTTAGTTCTCTAATTTGTATTTATTAATTCAGGTTGCCCCTTCAGCTAATTCATCACAATCCTTCCATCCAATAAATTCACAATCCGGCCGCCATATTCTGCATTTTTTTCAGAATGCGTTACCTGGATGATGGTTACGCCTTCATCGTTTAATTCTTTGAAAATATTCATGATCTCTTCTCCTTGTTTGGAGTTCAGATTTCCGGTGGGTTCATCTGCAAGAATCAATTTTGGTTTTACAATTAATGCCCTTGCAATTCCAACCAATTGCTGTTGACCTCCGGAAAGTTGCGTAGGGAAAAGATCTTTTTTTCCAACGATCTGAAAACGATCCAGCATATCGGCAACCATCGATTTTCTTTCAGATGTTTTTATATTCTGATAAATCAATGGCGTTTCAATATTTTCATAAACTGTTAGTTCATCAATAAGATGGTAAGCCTGAAACACAAAGCCAATGTGGGTTTTAAACAATTGGGAGCGTTGTTTTTCTTTTAATTTAAAAACATCTTCTCCCATAAAAGTGTAGCTTCCTTCGTTTGGCTCATCCAGCATTCCGATGACGTTCAGCAGTGAAGATTTTCCCGAACCGGATGGCCCCATGATCGAAATAAATTCTCCTTCAGCTACATCGAGGTGAATATCTTTTAAAACAAAAGTGCGGTTCACACCATTGTTATACCATTTGAAAATTTTTTGTAAAGAGAGCATAGTTTATAGTTCAAAGTTTAAAGTTGAAAGTTCAAGGTTGAAAGTTCATAGTTTATAGTTCAAAGTTCTTTTATGTTATCGTTACCGTTATATATTCCTATTCAGTAAACAAACAAATAATTCATTTTTACTTTTTCATATCAGCAAATTACTCACTTCTCAAACTCTTCACCGGATTTGCCACTGCCGCTTTGATGGATTTATACCCGACGGCAATCCACGCAATGATAACGGATATTAAAATGCCCGTTAAAAATATGCCCACATTCATTTTTATCCTGAAATTAAAATTCTGCAACCAGTGATTCATCATGAAATATGCAACGGGCACCGCAATGACAGATCCGATAAGAATGAGAATGGTAAACTCTTTTGAAAAAAGATAAATGATATTTTTAACAGAAGCGCCAAGCACTTTCCTTACGCCAATCTCTTTTGTTTTTTGGATCGCCATAAAAGAAACCAATCCATACAAACCAAGACAGGAAATAAATATGGCAATGCCGGCGAAGATCTTGTACAACAATTCAAGTTGGTCTTCCTGTTCGTAAAATTGCCGGATATTTTCCTCCATAAAGGAAGTGGTAAAAGCGTATTCCGGAAAATATTGATTCCACAAAGATTCAATGTCAGCCTTCGTTTTAGGAATATTTGAGGAATTTAATTTGATAGACGTTACTCCGTAGTATTCCTTTCTTTCAGCAAAAAGTGTGGGCTTTATTGCCTCGCGTAAGGAGCTTGTTTTAAAATCTTTAACCACGCCAACGATCGTATTCCACCTGCCGCCACCGAGACGGATTTCTTTTCCTATCGCACGCTGCGGATCTTTCAAACCCAATTGTTTTACCAGTGTTTCATTGATCACTACATCCTTTATCGTGTCACTTTTATCATAAGGTTTACCTGCTAAAAATTGCAATTCAAAAGTTTTGAAATAATCTTCATCAGCAAACTTGAGGCTTAGCTGGAATTTTTCATCAGGCTTGTGATCAAAAGCAAAATTGGTGAACCATCCATTATCTGATGAAGGAGCATCTGCATTGAAACTAACCGCTTTCACACCCGGCAATTGTAATAGTTTTTGTTTGAATGATTCCTGCCTTGAATGCATTGTGCTGTCTCCGTTTGCATTGAACAAAAGCACTGCCTGCTGGTTAAAACCAAGATCCGCATTTTTGACAAAACTCATCTGCGTAATTGCCACGATCGTTGCAATGATTAATATCTGTGAAATTGCAAATTGCGCTACCACCAAACCTCTTCTGACAGAGATGCCACCAACAGTAGCAGAGGTTATTTTATTTTTAAGAGCCAGTACGGGCCTGAATCCTGAGAGAATCAACGCGGGATATGTGCCGGCTAATAAGGTAACTGCTGCTCCCAATCCAATTAAAAATAATATACTTTCCGTGTTGAAAAATCCAAGTGGCTCGTGAATGGAGGCAATGTGTTTTATAAAAGGAAGACAAAGAGTAGAAATGACGATAGCCAGCAGGATAGAGAAAATAACGATCAAAGCCGTTTCGCCAATGATCTGCCCGAATAACTGGCTCCGAATGCTTCCCAAAACTTTTCTGATACCAATTTCTTTGCTCCTGCCTACGGCCTGTGCAGTAGATAAATTAATAAAATTGATACACGCCATTACAATAATAAACAAGCCGATCAACAGCAGCGTCCACAAGGTAGCTTTGCTGGTAATGTGGTCGCCAAAATTGGGAAATCTCTTATCGAAATGAATATCACTCAATGGTTGCAGAAAACTGGTTTTGACACTGCTGCGCACCACGTAGTTTTTCTTGCTAAATTTCAAAAGCTGGGCATCGATATTCGCTGCAGATAAATTTTGTGGCAACAACATGAATACCTGGAAGTTGCTGGAAAGACTGTTCCACGAATCAGCATACGAATACATTTCGGCGTTTGCTTTTACAGTTTTATAAGAGGTGATGATGGATAAAGGAAAATCGGTATTCGCAGGAGGATCATTGATAATGCCCGCTACTTTCACGGTGATTTTATTATCTAATTTCAATAATTGGCCAACTGCATTTTTCCAATCGCCAAAATATTTCCCGGCGAGTTTTTTTGTCAGCACGGTATTATCAGGTACTTCCAAAACCGATGGTGAACCGGCCAGCCATTCATATTTGAACACCTGGAAAAATTGAGGATCTGCAAAAAAGAAACCGGTAGATTCAATGAATTTTTTATCAGTAGAAGTGGAAGCATTCGTACCCAACACTGTAACCTGGCTTCCATAACTCGCAAATAAAGATCCGGTAGTGATTTGAGGGAAATCAATCCTGAAAGCTTCCAACGCAGGAATCGGAACTCCCGGATTATAAGTAATACCGTCTTCAAATTTATCCTGCGTAACCACATGATATATCTGTTGATAGTTTGGCTGAAAAGTATCATAACTCAATTCATATTTCACGACGGTGAAAAGTAATAGACAGGAAGCGATGCCCATTGCAAGCCCTGCAATATTTATAACAGAAAAAGCCTTATGCCTCACTAAATTTCTCAACGCGATCTTGAAATAATTTTTGAACATCGATGACTGCTTTTTTTAATTTTCAATGAAACCTCCACACTAACTTACAATTTAATGCCACTTATTTAGTGATTCAATTTCAGCCTTTTATGAAACTTAAAAAAAGTCAGTTGTTCGCTTTTGATACAGTTTGTGTTTACTTTTGATACAATCATTTTAGCAGTAAACGGAGGAATAAGACGAATTCCTGTTTCTAAATAAAATTAAAGATCATCCGATGTTGTTCTTTCACAAACCGTTCTTAATTGCAGCATCCATCAGTTGTTCAATTCCATTTCACGACAACTTGATTCCGTCAAAAAACAAGCGCGGATACTTCTGTTAAACTAATGATAACTATTTTCTTTTCATTTTTTATTAAGAAATTTTATATGCTACTTTTGTTTCCACTTTAATAAAAATTAACTTCATGAGTGTAGGTTTACTTCTGTTTATTATTGCAACAATTGCGGTTCTTATTGGTTTGTATGGCATGTTCCGGAAAGCCGGCATCACTCCGTGGAAAGCTTTGATACCCTTATACAATACCTGGTGCATGGTAGAAAAGATGCAGCTGAAAAAGGTCTGGTTTTTCCTGCAACTCGTTCCTATAGCCGGGCAGTTTATTACCATCTGGATCAATATAAAGTTTGTAGAACACTTCGGCCGCTTCGGCCTCTGGCATCATTTCCTTACCGTTTTTTTTCCTTTTATTTATTTTCCTTATCTCGGTTATTCTGATATGGAGAGATATGCCGGCATAGCAGTGGTAAACAATTATAAGAAAGGCGCTATTCGTGAATGGATCGATGCAGCTGTATTTGCCATCGTTGCTGCTACACTCATCCGCACGTTCGTTTTTGAGGCTTATACGATTCCGACACCCTCTATGGAAAAGACGTTACTGGTGAATGACTTTTTATTTGTCAGCAAATTCGCTTACGGACCACGCATTCCCGAAACGCCGCTGGCATTGCCTTTCATGCATAATACTATTCTTGGAACCACCACCAAATCTTATGTAGAATGGATTGAACTGCCTTATACACGCTGGTTTCCGAGACCGGTACACCGCGAAGATGTAGTCGTTTTTAATTTCCCGGTTAATGATACCCTGATCAACGATGACCAGCATGGATCACAGGTTACTTATTACCAGGAGATCCAGGCAAGGATGATGGCAGATCATATATCTGAACAGGAAGCGAGACAGCGCGTGCTGGCTCAATACGGCGATTTGATCATTACCCGTCCTGTTGATAAGCGGGAGAATTTTATTAAAAGATGCGTGGCCATTGCGGGCGATACTTTGCAGATAAAGAACCGGGTCATTTATATCAACGGAGTGGCGCAAACCCTGCCTGAATATCATGAATTTAATTACCTCGTAACTACTTCGGCGCCTCTTGATCCTGACCAGCTGAACAGTGTTGGCATACAGGATACGCAAGATCCGAATAAAAACCAGGTACAAATGATCGGAACAAATACCTATGTAATCGGGATGAGCGACGCCGAAAAGCTGCAGTTAAAAATGTTTCCGACTGTAAAAAATATTGTACCGCAGCCGCTTGCTGAATATGACAAGAGTCCTTTCGTATTTCCTTACGAAGCCGGCAATGGCTGGTCGGTGGATGATTATGGCCCCATCTGGATCCCCAAAAAAGGCGCTACGATTCCTCTTACTCCTGAAAACATCCGCCGTTATCATCGTTGTATTGATACCTACGAAGGCAATAAACTGGAAGAAAAAAACGGTCAATATTTTATTAATGATAAACCCGCAACCACTTATACTTTCAAGATGAATTATTATTGGATGATGGGAGACAACCGCCACAATTCGCTTGATAGCCGCTACTGGGGCTATGTTCCTGAAGATCATATTGTAGGCAAGGCTTCTTTGATCTGGTTTAGTTATGGTAATAACGGGATCAGGTGGAGCAGGATCTTTCAGAAAATAAAATAGCTTGAGGTGGAGGTTGAAAGTTAGAAGTGTTGAACGGCCGGCATATCCAGCATCGGGTAAAACCGTAAGGCAATATTTAAAAACAATGTGCTCATGAAAAGTCTTATCGCCTTTCTGCTGGTAGCTTCTCTGATCGCTTGCAACCAACAGGATCATCAATCGGCAAAAGCTGCATTTGCACAAACTGATTCTATAAAAACCGGTAAACCGCAATCGCCAGATACTTTACCGAGATCATTATCTCCCGGCGATACGTTGCTTTTTAAACTGGCAATGGACACCGGCAACCATGTTACGGTGCCTATAAAAATTTCTGCAGGAAAAGAATTATTCGCGTCTCTTTCTTCTGACGATAAAAAAGCGAATATCCGCGTGAGCCAGGTTGAATTTCCCGACAGTACATTTGATGGACCTTTTGGAAGAGAACTACATCGTGAAATAAACGCGCACGGAAATTATAAACTCATTATAGGAGAAGATATGATGGCCGGCGACCGCTGGAAAGGGGATTTTGCCTTAAAGGTTTGGGTGAAGTAGGCTAAAGGTCCAGGTTTGAAAGTTGATTAAAAATATTCTTGCTGATGAAAAAACCACTATTCATTATTGTTCTTTTGTTTGCCTGCATTTCTGCTTCCGCGCAGCCGGATATGGAAGTAAGATTTGATGCCCCTGCTACTTACTTTACGCAATCAATTCCACTTGGAAACGGCCGTTTGGGTGCAATGGTTTATGGCGATCCAAATCATGAAAGAATCGTGCTGAATGAAAAAAGTATGTGGTCGGGTGGGGTACAGGATCCAAACAGGCCGGATGCCTATAAACATTTGCCACAAATCCAGGAACTGTTGGAGCAGGGACACAACAAGGAAGCGCAGGAATTGTTGCAACAACATTTTGTTTGCGCCGGCAAAGGCTCAGGCTATGGAGCCGGAGCAAATGTGAAGTTTGGTTGTTACCAAATTTTATCCGATGCTTTCATCCGCTGGCACGATACAACTGCTCCCTTTACAAATTATAAAAGAACGTTGCAAATTGATAAAGCACTCGCAACTACTGAATGGAAAAGAAATGGCATACAATACAAAGAAGAGGTTTATGTGAGCGCTCCGCAACAGGTAATAATCATCCGCCTTTCTGCAGATAAGAAACATGCATTGAATTTCGATTTTATTTTGAACAGAAAACAGGATGCCGCTTTTGCTGCTGTGAAAAATACCATTGCAATGCAGGGACAATTGAATGGCGGTGACGGCGATGCGGGAATAAAATTTGCCGCATTTGCAAAAGCAATCGTACCCGGTGGAAAAGTTACCGTTTCCGGAAACGCATTGCGGATTGCGGGTGATAAAGAATGTACCATCATCATCGGTGCAGCAACGGACATGAACTGGCCTCATGTAGACGTCCGCGGCGCGGATCCGTTGCCAGTTGCACAAAAACAGGTAAACCTTGCAGTGGCCATTTCTTACGGTCAATTGCTTCAAAATCATATCAAAGATTTCCAATCTTTTTTTAATCGTTGTACACTCAAACTTAATGCTGCTGAAAATGATTCCATTGGAAAAATGAGTACTGCCCGGCGTTTGATCCGTTATGCCAATGGCAACAGCGATCCGGCTTTACCTGCTTTATATTTTAATTTCGGCCGGTATCTTTTGATCTCCAGCTCCCGCCCAAACAGCGGCCTTCCTGCGAATCTGCAGGGATTGTGGGCAGAAGAGTATCAGACACCGTGGAACGGCGATTATCACCTGAACATTAATGTCGAGATGAATTACTGGCCGGCCGAAATCACCAATCTCGCCGATTGCCATTTGCCGCTCATCGATTTTACAAAACAATTGGTAGAGCCGGGCGAAAAAACAGCAAAGGCCTATTATAACTCCAACGGCTGGGTAGCGCATGTCATCAGCAATCCGTGGAAGTTTACCGCACCCGGAGAAGGTGCGGAGTGGGGTTCTACGCTCACCGGCGGTTCATGGCTGTGTGAACACCTGTGGCAACATTATTTATTTAATCCGGATAAAAAATACCTGGCAGAAATCTACCCGGTTCTGAAAGGCGCAGCCCGTTTTTATACCAGTATTTTAATCGAAGATCCTCAAACAAAATGGCTGGTGACAGCTCCATCCAATTCTCCTGAGAATTCTTATAAAACCGATGACGGATTTGTAGGGCAAACATGCATGGGGCCAACAATGGATATGCAAATAGGGCGTGAGCTTTTGAGCAATACCATCTCCGCTGCCAAAATACTGGATACCGATAATTTATGGATCGATTCTTTGCAACAAATAAAAAGCCGTCTGGCTCCCGACCAGGTCAGTAAAAAATACGGTGGTATCCAGGAGTGGCTGCGTGATTACGACGAAACAGAGCCGCATCACCGGCATGTGTCGCAATTGTATGGATTGTATCCCTACGATGAGATCAATGCCGCAACACCGGTATTGGAGGCCGCTGCACGCAAAACACTCGAGCGAAGGGGTGATGAGGGCACCGGCTGGTCGCGCGCCTGGAAAATTAATTTCTGGGCAAGGCTGCGCGATGGAGATCATGCTTTAAAAATGCTGAGAGGCTTGTTGCAGCCGGCTTTTGATGTGAATGATATTTCGTATAATAAGGGCGCCGGTACTTATCCCAATCTTTTCTGCGCCCATCCTCCGTTCCAGATTGATGGAAATTTTGGAGGCACTGCAGGCATCGCCGAAATGCTTTTACAGAGCAGCGGCCCAAACCAAGTCATCCGTTTTCTTCCTGCCCTTCCCAGCGATAAAGACTGGGCATCAGGAAAAGTAACGGGCATGTGTACACGAAATGGCTTTGAAGTAAGTTTTGAATGGAAGAATGGAAAAGTAACCGGTGCGACCATTTGCTCCAAAGCCGGCGCTGTGTGTTTTCTGCAGTTGCCAGCCGGCATGCACGTGTATAATATGAAGGGAAAAATGATCCATGTGATACCGGTTGAAGATCATGTGGTAAAATTTGAAACGAAGAAGGGAAGCGTGATAGTCAAGTGATGACGAAGCAATTAATTTTAAAACTTCTTCCTGATACTTTGCTAATTTCATCCCTGTTTTTACTTCAGGATTTCTTAGGACATTTAAAAAAAATTTCTCATGAAAAAAAAGTGCTTATTTATTGCTTCACTGTTTTTTGTTTTAGCATCACAGGGCCAAATCCGTTTACCAAATGTTCTGTCAAACGGGACGGTATTACAACAAAACTCGACCGTAAATTTATGGGGATGGGCAAGCCCTGCTGAAAAGATTTCCATTCAGCCTTCATGGACAAAAGACACGTTGAAAACCGTTACCGATGGAAACGGGAAGTGGCTGGTAAAAGTAAATACACCAAAGGGCGGCGGTCCCTATCAAATAAAGTTTTTGGGACATGATACCCTTACTTTAAACGATGTATGGCTCGGTGAAGTATGGGTTTGCTCCGGCCAGTCGAATATGGAATTTACTTACAACTGGAGAAAGACAAAAGATGTGGCAGCCGATTTTCCAACCTGCAATCAATACCAGCTGCATTTTTTTCAAATACCCAAAACAACGGCATTCGCGCCCCAGGAAAATTGCGACGGCAACTGGAAAAATTGTGATTCAAACACCGTAAAGAATTTCAGCGCTGTGGCTTATTTTTTTGGAAAGATGCTGAATCAAAATCTGCACGTCCCTATCGGGCTCATTTCATCGAACTGGGGCGGCACTCCTGCGGAAACATGGACGCCGGATAGCATTGTAAAAAACAATCCGGTACTCAAAGCCGGGCAGGAAAAGCTTAAAGTAAGCCCGTGGTGGCCGGTAGGAGCGGGACTGGCTTACAACGCGATGATCGCACCACTTACCAACTTTAATATCTCGGGCACGATCTGGTACCAGGGCGAATCGAACGTCGATACATACAGCACTTATGCCGAATTGTTCAAAGACATGATCACCTCATGGAGAAAGGCCTGGAATGAGGAGTTCCCTTTTTATTTTGTGCAGATTGCTCCCTTCAAATATGGCAACAATGAAAATGCCGCTTAT
>JBQCFI010000466.1:0-5984 GCA_051959325.1 Ginsengibacter sp.
TTGGGACCAGACAGCGCCGGAAGGAGCGAAAGACCGCACACCAAAAGTAGATTGGCATTTACCCGAAATCTATGCGCTCATTCATAAACTGCAACCTCAATGTTTGATTGGAAATAATCATCACCTTACACCATTTGCGGGAGAAGATTTCCAAATGTTTGAAAGAGACCTTCCCGGGCAAAATAAATCAGGATTAAGTTTTCAAAAGGCCTCCGACAAACTGCCTTTGGAAACCTGTGAAACGATGAATGGCTCATGGGGATTTGATATAAAAGATGATAATTACAAGACAGTAAATCAATTGATTCATTACATCGTAAATGCGGCAGGACGCAATGCAAACTTTTTATTGAATGTAGGCCCGATGCCCAATGGAAAAATTCAAAATGAATTTGTGGATACTTTAAAAGAAGTAGGAAAATGGATGCAGCAATATGGCGAAAGCATTTATGGAACAAGAGGAAATATAATGCCACCGCAAGACTGGGGAGTCGTTACCGGAAAAAATAAAACCATTTATGTTCATCTCTTAAAAGATTCAACCCAGCCAATTCTTATAACCGGAATTGCAGGAAAAGTAAAAAGTTGCCAATTGATGGGAACAGATAAAAAAGTAAAATACAAACAGGATAAGAATGATGTAACGCTAAATCTTGATGGAATTAAATTGAATGATGTGGATACGATTGTTGAAATTGAAACGAAATAGAATCGAAGAATTGAAATTCGTCGTATTTGTTTGTTGGCTGTTTTTGTGTCACAACTTTTACAACTTATCCGGTTGCTTTTTTCCAAAAGCCAAAGCAATCATAATCAATGCAAATACCATAAACACAATCCCACACCACCGGTTCACCGCTGCATGCATAACTGTTGGATTTGTAAAGCTATAGAGTAACAATAAAATTCCTACTGCCAGAAAAAAAATGCCTATTACAAAACGGAGATCAAAAAATTTATTCATCATCTTTATTTTAATAGAAAAGAATATTAAAGAACAAAGTAATTAACAACATGATAATTGCAAGCCACACCGGATTCTTGTACCAAACGCGGTTTTTATCTCTTTGTCTTGGCGTAAGGCTGTAAACAAGACCAACCAACTGATTTTCAGGCTTTGGTTTGGTGACAAAACTAATTAACGCTGTTACTACAAAACAAATGACAAAGGCAATCCAGGCAATGTTGAACGCCTGGCTTGTGCCAGAGTAAAAAGTATGAAGATTTGCAATCCATCCGCCTTTTCCTTCTGCCGTGGTGAGCGCATAAGTAAGCGCAGCCGCCCCTGTACCGGATAACAAACCCCAGAAGGCGCCGTTTGGCGTGGTTTTTTTCCAAAACATTCCGAGAAAAAATGTAGCAAATAAAGGAGCGTTCACAAAACTGAAAACCAATTGCAGCAAATCCATAATACTATTGAATCCACGTGCCACATAGGCTGTAAGAATGGACAACAAAATTCCAACTACTGTAGTGGCTTTTCCTACAGATAAATAATGCTTTTCGCTCGCATTCTTTTTAATGTGGGTCTGGTAGATATCAAAAGTAAAAACCGTATTAAAGGCAGTTACATTTCCGGCCATTCCTGACATAAAGGAAGCAATCAATGCAGTAATGCCCACACCTAAAATCCCACTCGGATAAAGTTTCGATAGCAACAAAGGAAGTACCATGTTATAATCTGTTTGTCCGTTTGTGTTTAACGGAAGTTCAAAACCGGAAAATTCTTTTTGTAAAGCAAGCAATAAAATCCCGGGAACAATTACAATCAATGGCATGAAAATCTTTGGCAATGCCGCTATGATCGGCGTGCGCCTTGCATCATTCAAATTGTGTGAAATCATCGCTCTTTGCACTACCAAAAAATCAGTACACCAATATCCAAAAGCAAGCACAAAACCCAATCCAAATATCAGGCTGAATGCATCGGTACCCATCGGGTTGGTAGCCGGATTGCTCATCCCTTTCCATAGATGTAATTTCGCGTTATCTACATTTGCAAGAATGCCGTCTATGCCACCAACCTGGTGAAACCCAATATAGACCAAAGGCGCGATTCCTAATACAATCAGAAAGAATTGAAGCACTTCATTGTAAACAGCACTCGTCAATCCACCCAAAAAAGTATAAGCTAAAACGATACCCGCAGCCAGCCAAATAGATACATTAAAATCCCATCCAAGAATCGTTTGCATCAACATGGCTAAAGCGTATAGAGAAATGCCCGAAGAAAAAATGGTCATGACCGCAAAAGTCAATGCATTGAACGTTCTTGTCTTTTCATCGAAGCGTAATTTTAAAAATTCAGGTACACTGCGCGCTTTACTTCCATAATAAAACGGCATCATAAAAACACCCAAAAATAACATCGCCAATACGGCGCCCATCCAATAAAAGTGGGCAGTGTAAAGTCCGTATTTTGCACCGTTTGCTGCCATTCCCAACACTTCCTGCGCTCCGAGGTTTGCAGAAATAAATGCAAGGCTCGTAATCCACAATGGAATGTTGCGCGTGCTCATCAGGAAATCATTACCGGTTTTTATTCTCTTTTTTAATAAAAATCCAATCCCGATGACAAACAAAAAATACAGGCCAATGATTCCGTAATCTACAAGATGTAAGTGCATAAAAGGTGAGTCGGTTTTAATTTTATTTTATGAAGCAAATGAATGACCTTCTAAATCTTCTTTGAGTATCCATTCTTTTTGAGATCTGATAAATGGCACTGCAATATATTTAAACAGATTGAAAGCGGAATAAAATCGGAGTCTTAATTTCTACCCATTTGAAAAAGACTGATCTAAAAACATCTAATAAAAGCAGCTGCCTACAACCTGGGAACCGGAATTTGCTTTTTTTATTTGTTTGTTGCGCTACTGCTTCTTACCCCTTATTTTCTTTCTACTTGCTGCTTGCTGCTTTGCCATATTCTCCAACTTTCCTCAGCCTGAATCATGAGCATTTTATCTCCGTTTTCGATAAAAGCGCCCTGCTTTTCCGCAAGAGAAAGAAATAAAGTTTTTGCAGGATTATAAATTAAGTCAAAGAAATAATGCCGGTCAGTAACGAACTCATAAGGAAGCGGCGGACATTCATTTACGTTTGGAAAAGTGCCGACAGGAGTAGTATTTACAACGATTTGAAAATCTTTCATTGTTTCTTCCGAAATATCTTCATAAGAAATAATTGAATCGAAATGACTTTTTGTACGGCTAACTTTTACAAAATCAATATTTAATTTTTTCAACACAAAAGCTACGGCATTTGAAGCGCCGCCGGTCCCCAGTATCAATGCTTTTTGTTGAAATGGTTTTAAGAAAGAAGTAAACGATTTTTCAAAACCAATAACATCGGTATTGTAGCCGCTCCATCTTCCGTCTGAAATTTTGATGCAATTACAGGCATTTATTTCCCTCGATTCTTCTGAAAGATTGTCTAAAAAAGGGATAATTTCTGTTTTATATGGAATCGTAACATTTAATCCTTTTAGTTCAGGATTATTTTTTAACGCAGGAATTTCGCCGGAAAGATTTTTTATTTCAAAATTCCTGTATTGGAAGTCAGTAAGATTTTCACTTCTGAATTTTTCAGAAAAGTATCTTTTTGAAAAAGAATGATGAAGTGTTTTACCAATCAATCCATAAATGTTCATTACGCGCTTTCTTTATCGAGATAGAGATGAAACGTATCGCCGCGAAGGCCAATGCGCATCGCTTCCAAAGGAATAATTTCTGAAGGAGCAATATTTCCAAGATTAGCATTGCAACCAACCAATTCCAGGAAATAAAGTTGTTGCGCTTTTTGTGGCGCTTCCCACAGAATTCTTTCTCCCGGGATTTGTGTCAGTATTTCCTGTACAAGACCTTCTCTTACTTCTCCTGTGCCACGATAGATTCCAACGTTACCCGCCTCGCGTGCTTCTGCAATTACATAAGAAGAGCCGGCTTCCAGCTCTGCTTTCATTTGCTCTATCCATTTATAGGGCGGAATAATATGCGTCGCATCCTTACTTCCGACCTCACTTAAAACCGTTCCATATTTGGTGAGTTTTTCTATATAGCCACATTTTTCTGTGTGAGGAATCGTAATGGAACCATCACTCACTTCCATGTAAGTAACGCCAAAATCCTTGCAAAGCTGGATGTAATCATTGAACTGATTTCTTATCAAAAAAGCTTCAAACAAAGTTCCGCCAAAATAAACCGGGATGTTGAACGACTGGTATAAATTGATTTTTTCGCGAAGGTTTGGTGTTACATAAGCAGTTCCAAAACCAAGTTTGATAATGTCGATGTGCGGATGTGCAACGCTAATAAGATTCCTCGCTTCTTCCAGGCTCAGCCCTTTATCCATGATCATCGTTACACCATACTTACGGGGCTTTTCAACCCTGTCAGGGATTTGATTCAGATTAAAATTCATACTAAATTATTGAGGGGCGCAAATATAGTTTGGCAGAAGCAAAGATGTAGAAAAAAATTTGAACCGCATACTCATAACTGATATCAATCATCCTTCCATACAAATCAGGATAAAAACTTTTATTTCTTTTTCTTCGATGCTTTTTTATAATTGCTGATAATATCAGAAACCGCAGGATGCTGCAATAATGAAGGATTTAATTCGATAAATTGTTTTAATAATCCGGGTGCAGCTTGCATTGCCTTGTGAAGTTGCAGTAACGCTTCCTTTGATTTTCCCATTTCGAAAAGCACAGCAGATTTGTAAAAAATAAACAACGGTTTATCGTCTGTGTTTTTCTGTGCATTGTAAATTTGCTCGAGCGCTTCTTCATAATATTCAGCATCATAAAGGCATTTGATCAGTTCTTTCCAGCCTTTTACATTTTTGGGCCGCGCCTTTATAAAATGAGTAAAATGAATCACAGCATCTTTTATCCTACCCAATTGGATGTAACAAAGCGCCACGGCAAAATGATAATCGGGTTGCGCCCGGTTAATGCTCAATGCGTTTTCCAGATTTTTGACAGCGCTTTCCCAATATCCTTCTTCCATATACGTGCCGGCTATTTTATAATACAGGCGACTTTCGGCTGAATTTAAGTGAGCCGCTTTCCGATAATTAAATCTTGCCTGGGCGGGGCTTTTCAACTTTTCATAACAATAGCCGATTGCTTCATAGATCACCTCCTCGGGCATGGAAAGTTCCAGTACTTTTTGAAGCGCCTCTATGGCGTCGCGGTACTTTTTCATTCTTAAATAGGCATCGCCGAGGTTGCGATAAGCATAATCAAACTTTTCATCAATCGCAATGGCATATTGATAGGCATCGATTGCTTTTTCGTACAATTTTAGTCCCTGGTAAGCAGTTCCGAGGTTGAACCACGCCAAATGAGAATAAGGATGTTCATCAATAATATCCTGGTGGATTTTGATGCTCTCGTCATTTTTGCCGGTATAATCGGCCCAGAAACAAATTTTATAAAGCGCTTCTTCATTGGTCGGGTCCTGTTCCAATACCAACCGCAGGCAATTAAACACTTTTTCAAAGTCTTCATAATCATCATATACATCCGCCAGTTCAAAAAGCAACTCAATTTTTTCTTCTCCATCAAAAACGGAAATTCCTTCTTCGAGCAAAGCCGCAGCTTTTTCCTGGTAATCCAGCGCCAGGTAAGCATCCGTTTTTAAAATATAAAGATTGATATCATTACTGTCCAAAACTTCTGCTTTTCCGAGAATAGACAAACCCTCATGATAATGTTGAGTGGCGATGAGAATATCCGCTTTTCTTATATAAAGAGTAGAAGAATATGGGTATTGTTCTATGGCGAAATTTGACGCTTCCAAAGCGGCAGAAAGATTATCATTTTCGTCAAAATAATCGATCAGGCGGTGAAACGATTCTTCTTCAATAAAATTGAATTTTCGGCCAGATTTAAAATTATTATATTGCCGCAACAATTCATTCATTTCCTCTCTTTCCTGCCTGTAGTGGTTATCTTTCATAATCGTTGAACTTAC
>JBQCFI010000467.1:0-15338 GCA_051959325.1 Ginsengibacter sp.
TCAGGATTTCAGTTAATGCAGCATGATGACGTGCATTCGTAACTACTACATTTTCACTATTAATAGATTCGCCACCGGCCATTTGAAACAAAGTGCTTTTTAATTCTTCAATTCCCGTCCCTTCGCGGGCAGATATGGAAATCTGTATCGAAAAATCCGGGCGTTTAATTGTATTCAAAATATCAGCTTTGTTGCCAACTGCAATTACATTGGCGTTTTGTCGTTTTAATTCCATGATAATTTCTTCAACTTCAGCCCTCTGCATTTCATTCACATCAAATAAATACAATACAATATCAGCTTGCTTTATTTTTGCCCTACTTTTTTCAACACCCATATTTTCAATGATATCTGTTGAATGTTCACGAATCCCGGCGGTATCTATTAATCTGAAAAGTATTCCATTTATATTAATCACTTCTTCAATGGTATCGCGTGTTGTCCCGGCAATATCACTTACAATGGCACGGTTCTCATTCAATAAAGTATTGAGTAATGTAGATTTTCCTGCATTTGGTTTGCCTACGATCGCAACACTTACTCCATTTTTAATTACGTTACCAAGTTTAAAAGATTCCAGCAATTTTTTTACTGTTCCGGAAATATTTTCAATCAGTAGTGAAAACTGCAGCCTGTCTGCAAATTCTACATCTTCTTCGCTAAAATCAAGTTCAAGCTCAATAAGAGAAGAAAATTTGATCAATTCTTCACGTAAATTATGAAGGACATTGGAAAACCCGCCACGCATATTTTTCAATGCAGCATTTTGAGCGGCTTTCGTATTGCTCGCTATTAAATCTCCAACTGCTTCCGCCTGCGTAAGATCTAATTTTTTATTTAAAAAAGCGCGTTGGGTAAATTCACCTGCTTTTGCCAATCTTGCACCCTTCCGGATAAGCGCATCAAGTACCTGCTGCTGCACATAAGGCGAACCATGACAACTGATTTCAATTACGTCTTCCCCGGTATAGGAAGCTGGTTTTTTGAACAAAGAAATTACCACTTCATCCAGGACCGTTTCACCATCTTTCAAATAACCTACATGCAGCGTATTTGCCGGTTGACTTTTCAAATTCTTTGAAGGAAAAATTTTTTGAATAATATCAAAAGCGTCATTTCCACTCAGCCTCAAAACTCCAATGGCTCCAATGCCAGGTGGAGTAGCAATGGCGGCAATCGTATCATTCCAGCCAGATAATTTACTTTGCATTTTGTAAAGATAAGTTGCATTGATTTATCATTTTTTCTATAAACAACAATTCGACTTATTTGTGGTTTTACTGCCGCTAGAAGAGATTTTCTGATGGCCGGTTTAATAAAATGCTATTACTGATTTGGATTTTGTAGCGTTACCGGCTGTAATCTATAAGCATTTACATACTGCCCGTTTTGTTGTGCTGGTTTCCATTTTGGCCCCTTTCGTATCGCATTAACCGCAATCTCTGCAAGTTTTGTTCCTTTCATCGTTGTTGCCTGAACATCGCTTACAGTTCCTGTCTTATCCACAATAAATCTTACCTCACAGGTTCCAAAGTCAGCATCAGAAAAATCTTCAAGTTGCGAAAGGATCGCTTTTCTTATATAACGTTGCCAGCCTTCGGCGCCTCCGGGAAAAGATGCTTCAATCTCTACTGCAATGAAAGTGGAATCCTCTGCACCACGCTTGGTGGCAGGAGCAAAAGCAACATTTGTTCCTGATACTTCTACTGGTGGATTTATGATATCAATTGCTTTTGGGCCTTCCACAGTATGATCGTCAATTCTGGCATTTTCAATTTGCTTTACATCCGGTGGCGGATCCAAAACCAGTCGATCTTTTACAATCCGTGGAGTGGTAACTTTGAGGGATGCAGTACGTGTAACAGTCGGCAATTTCGGCAGCACTTTTGGTTCTTCATCAGCAATTTTCTGTAAAGTTCTGTCTGTAGAACTTAACGGAACTATTGTTTGATGCTTTGAAAAATTTTTGAGTACCACAGAACCAATTAAAAGAAGCAGCACCAGCACTATGATAGAGAAAAGACCAATGCTGATTCTCTTGTTATACGTTTTGCGTAAATCATAAGCACCATAGGATTTATTTTTCCCCTCAAAGAGGATTTCAAGAAAACCGGACTGTAAAATTTGATTTGCTTCCATAACATTATTTTTTTATTGAGATTCTGTAATGAGAGAATTTCCATAAAAAAATTTCACCAGGCAAAATACAAATCATATTATTTCTTTGTTTGCTGCTGACAGAAAAGCTAGCAAAGCGGTTAGAGGTAATAATTTCATCTGTTACAGAACCATCAAAATTGGTTTTGGATAAAAAAAGTACCAGCTGATTGATGAAATATGCCAACGAAAAAAGGAGACACTTTTCAGCATCTCCTTTTGTACTAAACTTTTAAAAACCTATTTATTCGTTCGGATTTTGAAGTGTTACCGGTTGCAAACGGTAAGCGTTTACATAACGGCCATTTTGCTGTGCCGGTGTCCATTTTGGACCTTTCCGAATCGCATTTACGGCAATTTCAGCAAGTTTACTACCTTTCATAGTGGTCGCTTGCACGTCACTCACTGTTCCTGTTTTATCCACAATAAACCGCACAACACAAGTTCCATAGTCAGCATCAGTGAATTCATCTATTTGAGATTGAATTGCTCTTGTTACGTATCTTGTCCATGCCTGTGGGCCGCCTGGAAACTGTGCTTCAATTTCTACTTTTGTAAAAACTTTATCCGGATCTTCTTTCTTCTCTGCGGGAGGAGCTACTACGTTTGTACCTTTTTCCTCAGAAGGAGGAGCTACAATTCCCAGGTCCTTTGTTCCTTCTACAGTTTTTACATCCACCTTTGCTTCTTCAATTTGTTTTATTTCTGGTGGTGGTTTTATCACTTCTTCATCTTTTACCACTTTAGGCGGTGTGAACTGAATGGTTGCAACTGGTGGTGGTGGAGGCAACTTTGGCGGCGGCGGAGGAGGAGGTGGCGGCGGCTCATTCGGTTTTATCTGTTGCAAGGTGGTTTCTGTAGTTTTTAGCTGAACTACAGTGTTATCTTTATTAAGCTTTTTGGCAATTGCAGAGCCAATAAGTATAAGTAAAATTAGGACTACTGTACCTATCAAAGCTGTGGTAATCCTTTTATTATAAGTCTTCCTCAACTCATAGGCGCCATATTCTTTATTCCTCCCCTCAAAAAGAATATCCAGCAAGTCCGCTTTTAATATTTGTTTAGCATCCATGTTTTAATTTTTTGATATTTTTCTATCCTAATTATTTAACACCTCCGGCCTGCTCTGTTTTCTGAATCAAACTATATTCATCAGGCGTTGGGTCAACCATCGCATATTTTCCGATATCATTAATATCCATCTCGTCGAGAATATCTACTGCATTCTTATACGTTGCATCCTTGTCAGGCTTGATGATAATAAACAAATCGGCAGCCGGAGTACTTTTCTTTTTGTCCAGTATTATTTGCCTTACTGCTTTATAACCTGTCGTCTGCATCTTTGTAGGGTCATCTCCAAAATAATAATAGATTACATTTCCTTTTCCAAGCATCAGTGTAAGAGAACCGGAATTTTTCACCTTCATATCCAAATTAGGATCTTTTGTATCCTTTGGCATATTCAGATTCATGGCCGTCGGTTGTGATACTGTGGTGGTAAAAATAAAAAACGTAATTAGCAAGAATCCGAGATCAACCATGGGAGTAAGATCCACACGGGTAGAAAGCTTTTTACCTTTCTTGACACCCGGGCCCTTTTTCGAACTCTGTTTTACTTCCATTTCTGCCATAGTAATAAAATTTTAATTGTAATAAATCATTTTTATAATGGCTATTGCTTCTTACCGGCAGTATGCTCCATCATATTCTTTTTGTATAGTTCACTTCCCTCAGGTACTGCTTTTGAATTGGTAACCAGGTTATACTTGTATTGATCATTTGCTTTGAAAGCATCAATTACAGCTTTGAAAGTCGGATATTTTACCGCATCGTCCCCTTTAATCAAAAAATTCAACTGCTCGCCCATTTGAGCATTGATCGCAGCCGATATCCATGCTTTTAATTCATTGTTGGTACTATCAACTGGTATCCCTGGTAAATCCATTCCTTTAACCTGTTCTGGTTTTAGGGCAATGAATTGTTTTAGCTGGCTAAATGGAACTCCAATGAAATCCGAATTCTCAAAATTCTTTTTGTCCTGGGCTGAAAAACTCATATTGCGCTCTTTACCTAATTCGTCAAGTACATCTCCTTTGATTTTGGGATCCATCATCAAATAAACTTTGTTGTCTTTACTGATGGTAACATTTAAATAGTCTTTTTCCGGCGCTACCTTATTAGAAACAGAACTGGGAGGATTTACTTCAACCGCCTCAGCCGGTTTAAATTGTGCAGCAAGGATAAAAAAAGTTAACAAAAGAAAGGCAACATCACACATGGGCGTCATGTCCACACTAGTACTGCCTCGTTTTATTTTTGCTCTTGCCATTATTTGTTTGTTTTAATAGTAATTAGATTCACGATTCAAAAAATTCCACAAAATTATTTGTACAAAGAAGCAAAACTTTGTGTTAAAGTGAAACCTGATTCATCAATACCATAAGTGATTGCGTCAATCTTTGTAGTGAATATGTTGTAAGTAATGATCGCAAACGCCGATGTACCAATTCCCAATGCCGTGTTGTACAATGCTTCGGCAATACCAATTGATAAAGTACGTGCTGCATCACCACCGCCAGATTCACCTAATGCGCCGAATGCACGAATCATACCAACCACTGTTCCTAACAGTCCGATCAAAGTAGATACAGATGCAAGAGTTGAAAGGAATACCAGGTTTTTTTCAAGCATCGGTAACTCAAGAGAAGTAGCTTCTTCGATTTCTTTTTGAATGGCCAAAACTTTTTGTTCAGTATCCAATTCAGTGTCAGTAATCATTTGTTTGTATTTGCGTAAACCAGCTTTCATTACATTTCCTACTGAACCTTTTTGTTTGTCGCATTCTGCAATAGCAGCATCTACTTTTTTATCAGCAAGGAAGAATTGAACTTTTCTGATAAATTCAGCATTCGATGATTTACCGGCCGCTTTCGAAACGGTTAATGCTCTTTCTATTACAAAAGTTAACACGATCAGGAAGCAACCAATCAATATTGGCACAATTATTCCTCCTTCATACATCCTTGGAAAATCGCCTTTTGGCCCTAATTGGTTTGGCCAGAAACCACCTTTTGGATCAGGAGTTGTAAAATTACTATCTGCCCCTATCACAAAGCGCCAGATAATATAACCAGCTATTACACATATAATGGGTGCTAATAAAGAAATGATGTTATTTGATTTTTTGGCCTGTACTGAAGTGGTGGCGTTTACAGTAGCGTTTACAGGAGTCTTTAAATCTGCCATGTTGGTTGAGTTTTTAAATGTTTAGGTTTATTGATTTGGTTAAGTAGAATTTGATAATGCAAGTGTAACGAAAAAAAAAATTAAAATTCCGATTTCTTATAAAAATATTTTATTGTGGGCACAAGTTAATAAAATATTTGAAAGTTAATGAACTGATAAAAAATATTTAAAAAATAAAAGGAGTTAATTTCAAATAAAAACATCGGTTTTATCAGGGAAAATGGGCATTTTTTTAAAATAAAATAAAAACAATAGCGGCGGATTTAAGAATCGAAAGAGTTTTCAAACTTTTGGTAATTCAGTCACATCAAAGTAATTTTTTAAAATTTATTTTTGACAAAAAACTACTCGTAGCGCAAAGCAACGATCGGGTCCAATTTAGCCGCTTTTACCGCAGGGTATAAGCCGGCGAAAAGTCCAACAGCAGAGCATACAACGATTCCAATCACGACCCATACCCATGGAACCACAAAGCCTGTATGAAGAAAAATTCCTACCACATTGCCTACAATTACGCCAAGAATAATTCCCAATACGGCCCCAATCAAACTAATAAAAATAGATTCAAACAGAAACTGAGCGCGGATGCTTTTACTCTTACCACCAATGGCTTTTATTAAACCAATCTCCCGCGTACGCTCATTCACTGCTACCAGCATGATATTCATTAAACCAATTGCTGCTCCAAATAATGTAATCAAACCTATGAAAGCGGCTGCAGTGGTAATAGTGCCAAGGCTGTTTTTAAAAACTTCTGCAATGCTATCGCTTTTATTGATGTAAAAGTTATTTTGTTCATCAATAGCCAGTTTTCTTATCGGCCTGAATGTGCCCTTTGCTTCTGAAATCGCCGCGTCCATTTCGTTGATGTTATTGACCATTACACCGATATTATATGATGTTCCGTCTGTTGGAAAAAGGCGGCGAATATTGTTATAAGTAGTAAGCACAATATTATCTGCATTAAAAAATGCGCTGGACCCTTTATCTTTTAAAACGCCAATGACTCTGTATTTGATGCCATCAGCTTTAATTGTCTGATCCAATGCGCGAAGCGTATTATCCCCATATAATTTCTGCGCAACACTAGTCCCGAGAATGCAAATATTTCTTCCACTTTCAACATCCAGTTTATTAAAATTTCTTCCTCCGGCCAGCGTATAACCATTTTGAACCAGGTAGTTTTCATCACCTCCACTCATGGAAATATTGGGATTCGTCTTTACATCTCCATTGCTTACAATTATACTTTGAGGACCGCTTAACGAAATACTTACTCTGGCCGGAAAATTATAACGATCTTTGAAAAGCCGCGCTTGCTGGTAGGTAATTATTTTTCTTTCATTCGATTTTTTTGCTCTTAAAGCGCCGGTACTGGTTTTTTTCACTTCCCTGCCACCACCTATTCTTATATTAATATCCCGGTAACGAATGCTGAATGAATTAGCACCCATCGTAGCAAAACTTTCAGAAAGGCTTTGATTCATTGATGCAATCGCAGTAATGATTCCGATGAGGGCCATGATACCAAAAGCGATAATTGCAACGGTAATACCCGTACGCAGCTTGTTACTTTTGACGGTACGAAAGGCCAATGAAAGAGAATCTTTTAATTGCATTTTTCATTTAAAATTTACAAATGAATTTGAAAGGAAAATAAAATAATGGTGAAGGTACTATTTCAATGCAATTGGTAAATTACCATTCCTGTATATTTTGAAAGGCATATTTGTCATTGAATCACATAAATCGCTATTGATCGGAACAATCATATCGTTTATTGTAATGTCCATAGTTCAAATTTAGCCAAATTAGTTTCGTAGAAGATACTGATCTTTTCAATTCTTAGCATCAAAACTGATGGTAGTAATACCGCTAAAAAAATCATGGCATACTTGTTTCTATAAAGCTTTCATATAAACTTCACATCTTTTATTACTCTACATTTGAACTACTAATTTTTAATATGGAATCAAAAAAGATACCTCAAAAATGGAAATTTCCGGCGTTTGACAGAATCAATTCTTTCCAAAAACTTTTCATTTGCGTTGCAATTGCAGTGGCCGTTTATTTTATTGTAGAAATAAAAAATATCGATCTTCTTACCCATGTAATGATAGGCTGGGATACGTTTAGCCTTTGTATGATCATCATGAGCTGGGTTACATTTTTAGTCACTTCATCAAAACAAATTCGTGAACAAGCCCGTGTACAGGACCAGGCCGCTTCTATAATTTTTATACTTGTAATTATATCAACGATCGCTTCATTCCTGGCAGTATTGTTATTATTGGTAGTAAAACACAGTGGGCATGAAAGCCATTCCTGGAGACTTCCGATAGCTATCGCCGGAATGGTTTTTTCGTGGTTTTTAATTCATACAATTTTTACGCTACGCTATGCCCACATTTATTATGGCGATCATCCGAGCACACCCGAGAAGTACCATGGCGGTTTATCATTTCCGGATGACGCAACTCCTGAATATATTGACTTTGCTTACTTTTCTTTTGTTCTTGGTATGACTTTCCAGGTATCTGATGTAGACATCACTTCAAAAAGATTTCGCAAACTTGCTTTATGGCATAGCCTTCTTTCATTTGGTTTTAATACGATCATGATTGCGCTCACCATTAATGTAATTGCGGGATATGGCGATTAGAATTTTAATTATTCAGCAAAAGAACAAATAATCCAGATTCTTATTCTCCCGGATTATATTTTCTTTCCGCGTGTTGCAACACCTCTTCTTTATAAAATAAAACGTCTTTAAAAATCCCTTTTGAATACATATATCCCTGGTCAAAGAAATGTTTTGAATCCGGATGGCCGCTTTCGCCTCCCGCTAATAAAGATTTTGCTTTTATTTTTTTCCCAAATTCAACTGCACAAATAAAGCTGTTTCCGTTTACACCATATCTTTTTTTAGTTCCCGGAAAAACCCGGCTGCTATAAGACGGAATCATCCCCCAGGTAGAAGAGGCAAAACCAACAGGAAAGCTGGTTGAATCGTCATCGAAATGATTGTCTATCGCCCTGGATATTCTTTGAAAACGATTGATTTCTCCCCACGAAACATCCCATTTTCCAAAAGTATTTTGAAGATATTTAATGGTGGATAATAAAGGTTGTAATAATTCTTCAGCAGAAGCAGTTGCAGCAAATTTTTGCGTTTTTGTTACCTGGTCATCTTCCTCTCCTTCAGGAATATTCACGCTGTAAATCGCCCTTAATATTCTTTCGCCCCAATTCACTGCAAGCGTTGTTGCCACAGAATTTTCACCACAGCGGTAATCCCATTTTTTTAAAACATTGATGGGTTCAATTAATGGAGCATACAAAGAATCTTCTTTTGAAATCTGATCAAACGATTTAATCAATGCAGGAACCAAAACTTCGAATGCAGCAAGGTAAGTGTCATACCCTTTTTCAATCACTTTATCAATGGTATAAGATTTTTCTTCTGGTAAAATTCTAATCGCATTTATCGCACGAAAATTTTGCCCGTCAGGTGCCATATAAGCAGGGTAATCATTTTTCTTTGGGCTGTATTTTCCGGCAGCAGTAAACGGCGTAGAATTGCAATTTTCTAACCAGCCATTTGGTGGATTGTAAATATGAATGCTTTTATTTACCGGTGTTAATCCTTGCCATTCTGTTGCCGATATAGTGCCATCTACTGGCTTTGACCAATCATATTTTGGATCTCTCTTTGGGATAAAATTTCCATGCCAGTAAGCAATATTTCCTTCTGCATCTGCATAGACTGTATTATTGGAAGTGTTGGCCAAAAGATCCATTACTCTTTTATAATCAGCGAAGCTTTTCGCTTTGGTTCTTTCCCAACTTTGGATGAACCCTTTGATGTCCCTGTTGTGCGATTTTACGCTGATGAATTCACCATTTCTTTTTGCCATAATTGGTCCATGTCCTGTAAATAATGCATCAATAATTTTTGCTTTCATCAAATCTCCTTCACGATAATTCAAAACAATTTTTTTATGCAAAACAGGTTTTTCTACTCCATCATATTGGTAAAAAAGCCGGCCATTTTTCGAAGTTATTTTTTCAATATAAGCGTCTGAAACATCGGCGTAGCTTGACGTATGCATCCATCCGCAGTGTTCATTAAAACCCTGGTACACAAAAAACTGTCCCCACGTAACCGCGCCATAAGCATTCAATCCTTCTTCACTGACCATGTGCACTTCAGGACGAAAATAAAACGTAACATGAGGATTAATGTATAAAATCGCATCGTGCGATTTCGTAATTTTAGGCGCAAAGGCAAAACCGTTGGATCCGGTTACTTTTTCTTCCACATTTTCTATTGTCGCAACCGGTTCATTGCGTCCTGAATAAAAACTTTTCAATTCCCCTGCACTCACTCCTGCAGCACTAATAGCACCGATACTGCCATCAGTCCAGAGCATCGGATACCACGGTTGAAATCGTTTTAATAAAGCTGGTTTCACCCCAGGATGTTCGTATAAGTAATAATTAATTCCATCGGCATAAGCATCACATAATTTTTTTAGCCACAGTGGTGCATTGTTATAATCCTTGATCGCATCCGAAGAATCTATTACCAACCGGGTCAGTAAATCGTTGTACAAATCTTTTTCTCCGTTCACTTCTGAAAGCCTCCCCAACTTTTCAATATAATTCATTTCCACGCGTGGGAAATCATCCTCACATTGTGCATACAGCAGTCCAAAAGCGGCATCAGCATCGGTTTTGCCATAGATGTGCGGAATGCCAAAATTATCACGGATGATCGTAATATTTTTTGCCTGTTTTTCCCAGGACGCAATTTCCTTTTGAGAAAAATTTTGTGCGCAAAGGGTGAATGGAAATAACAGGAGGAAGATAAATTTCATAGAAATACGTTTCAGCAAAAAAATAGAATATGGTAAATGTAAAAGATTTCTAAAAACAGAAATCTTGATTTATTAAAGTAGAAATTATTTTCCCAAAATCTTTTGAATGAAAATTTTCATTTCACGCGTATCATTACATTTACACCTCAATTTTATAAAATGAAAAAAACGATTCTTTACTGCTTCATCTTACTGCTATTTTATTCGTGCAAAACCAAAACAACTGAAAACAAGGCAGATGTTTTTGCAGCAAATATTGATTCGTCGTACAATCCCGGCGATGATTTCTTCATGTACGCAAATGGCAAATGGATCAAAAACAATCCCATTCCTCCGGAAGAAAGTTCATGGGGAATTGGCTATCTCGTAAATAATGAAAATGAACAACGCATTCATGAGATTTGCGAAGATGCTGCACAAAAAAATGCCGCAAAAGGTTCAGCTTCTCAAAAGATTGGCGACTTCTGGACGGCTGCAATGGACAGCAACGCCATAGAAAATCAGGGAACAAGATATTTACAACCATACCTGGATAAAATAAATTCCATTACAGACATTCCTTCATTTATCAGTGTTGTTGCAGATTTGGATAAAATTGGCGAAAGCGCATTATTCAGAAGCGGCGTAGATCAGGATGATAAGGAAAGTAATGTAATGGCTTTTAAATTCTATCAGGGCGGTCTTGGTTTGCCGGAGCGTGATTATTATTTTAATAATGATTCATCTACCTCCAATATCCGTAAAGCTTATGTACAGCATGTGGCAAAAATTTTGGAATTCCAGGGAAAAGATTCTGCAGCTGCGTTGCAATCTGCACAGAATATATTGTCTTTTGAAACGAAGCTGGCAAGGGTTTCACGCACCCTAGCAGATTTGCGTGACCCTTATGCCAATTATCACAAAATGCCGATCGCGGATCTTAAAAAACTTTCTGCTTCCATCGATTGGGACAAATTTTTAAAAGACATCGGCGTTACAAAAATTGATTCTGTAATTGTGGGTCAACCGGAATTTTTTAAATCATTGGATGCCACTTTAAAATCGACATCTATCAATGACTTAAAAGATTATCTGACTTTCAGGCTGATCAATTCTTTTTCAAACGCATTGCCTGAAAAATATGGCGTTGAAGCATTTCATTACGGTCAATTATTTAGCGGAGCGAAAGAAAGAAAACCAAGATGGAAGAGAGTGGTTCAGGCAGAACAGGGTGCTATGGGGGAATTGCTTGGACAGCTATATGTAAAAAAGTATTTTGATTCCACCGCCAAAAAACGTTATGAAAAAATGCTGGAAGAAATCCGTTCTGCGTATAAAGACCGAATTGAAAAACTGACCTGGATGAGCGATAGTACCAAGCAAAAAGCGATTGTAAAATTAGAAGCGATCAAAAAGAAAATTGGTTATCCTGATAAGTGGAAAGATTTCTCTGCAATGGAAATCACTAAAGAAAGTTATGTGCAAAACCTCATCAATGCCGGAATTTGGTGGCATAATTTTGAAATGAACAAATTAGGGAAACCCGTTGACCGGGATGAATGGCAGATGTACCCGCAAACCTATAATGCCTATTACAATCCGGCAAACAATGAGATCGTTTTCCCTGCCGCGGCATTTATCGTTCCCGGTTATGCTGATGATGAACTGGACGACGCTACCATGTATGGATACGTTGGCGCCAGTTATATCGGCCATGAAATTACCCATGGATTCGATGACCAGGGAAGGCTTTATGATGCACAGGGAAATTTGCACAACTGGTGGACAAAAACAGATTCTGCAGAATTTGCAAAAAGAGCGCAGGTGATCATTAACCAATTCAACAATTATGAACCGTTACCGGGAGTACACATTAATGGAAGAGCCACACAGGGAGAAAATATAGCAGACCTTGGCGGATTAGAAATTGGCATTGATGCTTTTAAAAAATCGGATGCCTATAAAGAAAATAAGACGATTGCAGGACTTACACCCATGCAGCGTTTCTTTATGGGATATGCTTTGAGCTGGTTATATGAGATCCGGCCTGAATTATTACGGAACCGCATAATGACCGATGTTCATGCTCCCGCAAAATACAGGGTCAATGGACCTTTCAGCGATATTGACGAATTTTATTCAACGTTTGAAGTAAAACCTGGCGATAAAATGTATATAGCAGATAGCTCGAGGGTGAAGATTTGGTAATTATTACTGCTAAATTCAGGAAAATGTAAAATCAGCTTATTTATTTATTTGCTGAATTATATTAGTAGCGGATAGGAACACTCGATCCGCCAATTCTTTTTTGTTAGAAACGATCAATATTTACCTTTTCGATTTGCTTCAAAAACCCTGATAAAATTACCACCCAATATTTTGTCAATATCTTTTTCAGAATAACCTCGTTTTACCAGTTCTTTCGTGATCTCCGGATATTTTGTTACGTCTGTCAACACTTTTGGAGTAATGGAAATTCCATCAAAATCACCACCAAGGCCTACATGATCAATTCCCGCAAGTTTTATAACATGTTCCATATGATCAAATAAAAGAGAAAATGGAGCCTGCATGTCGGCAATTTCGTCCGGGTATTTTTTAGCAATCATATCATCTGCTTCAAAATCCGTTTTACCAGATGCCATCAGTTCTTTTTTTTCAGCCCTGTGTTTTTGATAATATGCTTTTTGTTTGGCCTCGACTGTGCTGTCGAGAAATGCGGGATAAAAATTTAAATCAATGACGCCGCCGTTTTTGGCAACAGCTTTTATCATATCATCTTTTAAATTCCTAAAAGCGGGGCAAAGCGCATAACAATCACTGTGCGAAACAAGAACGGGTTTTGTGGAAATTTTAATCGCATCCCAAAAGGTTTGATCACCGACATGGCTGAGATCAACCATCATCCCCAATTCGTTCATCCTTTTTACTACTTGTTTTCCAAAATCGCTGAGCCCTTTTTTCTGTGAGCTAGTATCTGTTTGGCCATTTTTTTTCTGGTTTCCTGATTCATATTCGGCGCTCGTAGCCCAGGAATTATTATTGTTCCATGTTAAGGTCATGTAACGAACGCCGCGATGGTACAAGCTGTCTAATTTATTCAAATCATCTTCTATCATGTGGCCGCCTTCAACACCCATCATGGACGCCAGTTTATGCTCTTTTACTGCCTGGTACAATTCTTTTGGGTTGGTCACGATCATCATCTTCGACGGGTTTCTTTTTACCCAGGCGTATAAAGTATCTATTTCACGGTTTGCAAACTGGTATGGGTTTTCTTGTTTTCCATCACAAAAAATTGAAAATACCTGTACATCCAAACCTCCTTCGAACATACGTTTCAGATCACTATGCGTTTTACCGGAAAGATCCTGGTCAAAACTATAACCTCGCTCAATACACGAACTGATAATATCATTGTGTGTATCGCAAACAATTGCATCTGCATGAATCTTTTTGTACGATTGTGAATTTGCAGAAATGGCAATCATAAAAACAGCCGCAAAGAATACAGGAGCTTTCATGTTTTAAGAATTAAAATATTTAAAGATTTTTGTTTTTCCGCTTTAGAAAAATAAAACGATCGATAGGATCACAACGGAAAACAATAGAGCAATAAAAAACTGAAAATGTTGTGTAGTGAAATCTGAAATCAAATTTCACCACACAACATTCAGTTATTAAAATTATTCTTTTACAAATTTACTTACTGCAGTTTTACAACCATTATTGCAAGCTGCTTTTAAGAAATAAGTGCCGGCTGGTAATTTTGCAATATCAAGATCAAGGTTGTTTCCCCCATTAATGAGAGAGAAACCCTGCTGGTACACTTTCTTCCCTGCGAGGTCGGTAATCATGATACTGATGTTATTGTTTTCGGGTGAAGAAACAACGAGGTTCAATGTATTTTTCGCCGGATTCGGATAGATCATATTTAAAGTGAGTGCGTTTATTTTCTCACCTTTAATCAGGATGACGTTAGAATAGCTTGACTGGCCGTCTTTGTCGATCTGTCTCAAGCGGTAATACACATTTCCACCCGGTGCTTTATTATCAACATATTGATAATTTAAAACAGAACTGCTATTTCCATTTACCGATTTTGAATTCACAAAACCTAATTTTCTAAAATCAGTTCTGTTGAAAGAATATTGAACTTCAAAACCAGAATTATTCAATTCGTTAGCAGTGGCCCAGGTGAGAATATTCTGGTTACCTGAATGCTCACCTTTAAAGCTGAGAAGCGAAATTGGAAGTGCGGAGCCACTTGCTGAAATCCTAAAATCTCCTCTATCTGTTATCTGGCTGCCAAAACTATAAACACGTATTTTGTAACTGGTTCCGGCGATTACATTTATGGTCATCTGTTCTCTTCCACCTGCCTGTGAAGTATCGCTGCAATTAAGGGACACCAAAGAACTGCAGTCGCCTCTGTATGCCTGGAGCACTCCATCAAAAGTACCGCTACCATTCATTGTAACGATAACAGATCCGGTTGTGAGCGCCGTAAACTGATACCATACGTCGTCATCCGCAGAGCCGACATAACCTCCACAGTTGATTGCAGGATATGATTGTGTAGCACCTAATGTGCTACCATCAATAATGGTACTTGAAAGATCGGTAGCTCCGAAACAGTCATCATTTCCCGGCGGCGGTGGCGGAGCACTTGTTACAAAAGAAGTGGCTGATGAGCTGCAACCGATTGCTGCGCCTGAAGCATTTTTAGGCACCACATACCAATAGTAAATGGTGCTGTAATCCGCATTATAAAAATTAAAAGAGTCTGACACTGAAGTACCCACAAGTTGTTTCGGTGGGATTTTAGTACTCACATATACGTCGTAGGAGACAGCTCCCGCAACCGGGTTCCATTTAAAAGTAACATACGGGCTGGGACTCACATTCGTCGCTTGATTTACCGGAGAAACATTAGTAGTACAACCGGGAGATTGAGCAGATAAGTTGCAATAAATAAAAGAAACAAAGGCTAATAAGTAAAGTTTTTTCATGCGAGCGTAATTTTGATGATTTTATTCATTTTAGTAAAGTAAAATAATTTTTACCCAAAGGAAC
>JBQCFI010000468.1:0-2867 GCA_051959325.1 Ginsengibacter sp.
TACAACCACTGCTTATTCTTTTGGGCTTGGGTTCGATGCTTCCCGGCGCGTGGAGCTCGGCGGATCTTATGATGGTTACAGTAAGAATGGATCAGTAGGCTTGATAAACTTCCGGCTTGGTTACCGGTTCAATTAAGTATCATAAAAAGCCCGTGAAAAATCGCGGGCTTTTTTATAAATTTTAGGTTATTAACATTGATTCATTTCAATGTCCTTTACCATAATGTCCTTTACCATAATGTCCTTTACCATAATGTCCTTTACCATGTTTTTCGCCATGTTCTTTTTTACCATGTTCTCCCTTCCAATTTTTGCCATTATATTTTTTTACCTGGCCGGGAGCATAGTCTGTGGCAGAACCGCCATAGATCTTTTTTGCCTGACCGGGCGGTAAATTTTTTCTTCTTGTTGAATAAACAGGATAAGTATTTCTCCTGCTATCGGTTTTTCTGAAAATTACCGTGTTTTTCGAAGACGTGGTCTTTTTAGGTCCCGATCCGGGAATTATATCATACACGCTTTTCTTTTGAGCAAACGCGTTAAGAGATGCGAGCATTAAAAAGGCTGACAGTAAGGTAAAGATTTTCTTTTTTAAATTTAATACAGGTTTCATAAAGAGGTTTATCAGATAAAGGCAATTTCTTTGCCAAACGGATTTTAATAATTAAAAGAGTCTTAAGATTGCTTCGTTTACAAACGTCCTTTCACACTTTTTATAGATTCTTCCCTTTTTTAATATTCATATACAAAATAACCCCAAGGCCGCATTTCATAAACATGATTCTTCACTAATTTTTCTCTTTTATTTGCAAAAACATTTAAAGGATTTCCATAAACATCATTTTCCTTTATGGTGAAATGTTGCGGCTCCGGAGAAAGATTCAAAACCACCAGTATTTTATGATTTCCTTTTTGCCGGATGTAAGCAAAAATAGCGTCGTCATTTGCTGTTGCTATTTTTTTGTAAGCGGCATTAGCTGCCAGCGCTTCGTTTTTTTCACGCAGATGGAGCAGCTTGCTGTAAAATGGAGCCATCTGATATTTATCCCAAACAATCGGATCGTGTACGAAAAATTTCAACCGCTTTTTATTTGGCACTTCTTGTCCGCTATAGATTAATGGAACGCTTTCATACATTGTTTGTGTGAAAACAGCGAAGGCTTTATAAGCATCTGCATATTTTTCAAACTCAGTTCCATTCCAGCTATTCTCATCGTGGTTAGTAGTGAAATACATGCGCTCGGCATTTTTTGGAAAAACAGTAAAATTAAAATTTAAGACTGAATCCAGGTACTTCAAATTATGCTTTCCCTGCGCCACATCTACTGTTGCCCACATAATATTCCAGGCGTAAGTTGCATCAAACCCCACGGTATGAAATTCCGGCCTTTCACTTTCAGCGAGCATAAAGACATCTTTTACTTTTCTTAACTCAGTAATGCATTTTTTCCAAAAATCATATGGTATCGGATCTACGTGGTCGCAGCGAAAACCATCAATGCCGGTGTAGGTAATCCAATATTTCATTACACTGATCATGCTGTCGCGCAACTCCTGGTTATTATAATTTAAATTTCGTGTATCGGTATAATCATTATCATAAACGGTATTCCCGTTCGCATCTCTTTGATAAAAAGCCGGATGATTTTTAATCCATGGATTGTCCGGTGATGTATGATTGGGCACCCAATCAATAATCACTTTAAGACCCAGGCTGTGGGCGTGTTTCACCAATTCTTTCCAATCTGCCATCGTGCCAAATTCCGGATTGACTTCTTTATAATTCATTACGGCATAATAACTTCCCAAATCACTTGAGGTCATTTTTCTTCCTTCAATTCCGATCGGATTGATCGGCATAAACCACAAGATTTTTACGCCCATTTCTTTTAATCTTGGCAAGCTTTTTTCAAATGCTTTAAAAGTCCCTTCCTGGGAATATTGCCTTACGTTTACTTCATAAATGTTGCCTTGTTCTGTCCATGAGGGATGTGTAAACGAAGTAGCAGGCGCACCGATATTGGCAATAGGAGTAAGTTTTTGACTGCAGGAAACAAGAAAGAAAATAAAAACCATCAGCGAAGAGAGAAGCGACATTTTTTTCATAAACAAAACTTTAAAAAATATTCTGGATTATTTTTCAACCAAAAATAAATATTAAAAAATAAAGATAGAGAATTAGATCGAAGTTGCATTGGATAGCAAATGATTGAAATTCACGCATCTTATTTTCGCACACTTTCGTCTGAAAGTATATTTTATAATAGTGATTCTGCAATGAATGAGTTATAAAAATAAAAGATACTGCATCAATGGTGTATCGATAATGTATGGGCAATGTATGCCTAAAAATAAAACCTTCACTTTCAGTAAAGCTCAGTCAAGCCAAAACAGAAATTCCCTTAATTTGTTTGTTTGCTGAAAAAGAATTCATGAAGATATTACAAACAAAGAAGCATATTTAAGGAATGAATAACGAAACCCGGAAAACCGCTTTCCCCGTTCTAACATTTTCTTCACTTATCTTTGACGCTAATTTTTTATTTAATTTATGGTCAAAGAAATCAATGAAGCGGTTGCGTTTATTCAATCAAAATACAACACAGCACCTGTTGCTGGAATCGTGTTGGGGAGCGGTCTTGGCAGCTTTGCAGACGAAATTGACGTAGAATGCGAGATTGAATACAGCAACATTCCTCATTTTCCTGTCAGCACGGTAGAAGGACATTCCGGTAAATTAATTTTTGGAAACCTGGGTGGGAAAAAAGTCGTCGCTATGGCTGGCCGTTTTAATTATTATTAATGCTATACCACAAAAGAAATTTTATTACCGATAAGGGTTTTGAAAATTATAGGAATAAAAAATT
>JBQCFI010000469.1:0-2379 GCA_051959325.1 Ginsengibacter sp.
GCTTGCCGGAAACTTCTTCCACCAATAATAATCACTGTGCCAGTCGGGTTTTGAAAAATAGGCGCCTACCCAAAGATTGTCTTTTCTAAAAGCATCGAAGATTTCTTTTGTTACATTAGCCCGGGGGTTAGTTGAAAAGGGGCAATCTTTGTCTGTGATCTTGTAATCAGTGTATTTGCTATCAAACATGCAAAAACCATCGTGATGTTTGGTCGTAAAAATCATATACTTCATGCCAGCTTCTTTAGCTGCTTCGGCCCATTTTTCGGGATTAAATTTGCTTGGATTAAAAGTGGTTTTGAGGTTTGTATATTTTTTTACATATTCGTTGTAACTATCTGCTACACCCTTTTTTCTTCCTCCTGTCGCCCAACTGAGGTCTTCAGGGCAAATGCTCCAGCTTTCTACTATTCCCCACTGACTATATGTACCCCAATGCATCAGCAAGCCAAACTTAAGATCTTGCCATTCTTCCAATTTTTTTTGAATGACCGGATTTGGATCCGGATAATATTCGTTGTGTTGAGCAGATGTATTTGTGTAAAACAAAATCGCAAGTAAAAGAATCAGCAATGACTGGGAACAGGTTTTAAAAAATTTCATTTCAGATATTTTGAATCAGGAATTTATAAAAATAATTTACTCATAAGGATTTAGAGAATGAGAGTCAAAATTTGGGTTATTTATTCCTTTGCCACAACAACTTTTTTTCGCTTCACACTTGCAACAGTATCAGTAAACAAACAAATAAGCGGAAAAGCTTTTTATAAAAACACCTTTCCGCTCATTTGCCTTTATTATATGTCGCACACTGTTATTTTACATCCCAAAACACCTTACTGGTTACATTGTCAGTTGATTTTACTGATTGATAATTAACCGAGTTCAAGATAGATTCAGTAGATGGGTATAATAATTTTGTCGGCACATTCGGCGATAAATTGGAACTGGCATCCGTTGGAAAGTACAAAACCGGCATCTTGGTTCGCCTCCATTCTGCCCAGGCTTGCTGAGCCTGCATTACATTAAAATCAATCCATTTTTGCGTAGCAATTTTTAGTAGGTTTTCCTGTTTATCTGTTCCATAAGCCACAACCGGGTTTGCCAAGAATGCTGAAATTGCTGCATCTGAAGGCATCGGATCTTTAGCGCCGGACCAATCACTGATACTATTTATGTAGTAATAATATTGAATTGAATTTCTTATTCCGGCTTCATAAGCTGCCTTCGCATCACCCCCACCCCATCTTTCAAATGCTTCGGCTTTTAAAAAACCCACCTCAGCAGAAGTCAATATAATACCCGGGAAATGATTGTTTTGAGTAAAAGTGGTTGAATCATAACGTGAGAAATAATTAGCCGTTATAGAATCAGTCACCCTGGAGGCATTCCAGGTATTTGGAACACCATGATATTCGCCGTTTTTATTTGCAGTAAAGTAAACGGGCAATCGAACATCCCCGGATGGAACCATTACACTGTCCACCATTTTGCCTGGAGCGAAGGGATCGATTCCAAAACCTTCCCGGATATCATTGCTGGTAGATACAAGATTTCCTGTCAATTTGATTTGAACGTTTTGATCCACCGTTTCTACAAGCGGATATTTCGTCGGATTGCTCAAAATTTCCTGAGCGATTGATTTTGCGGTGGACTCATCTTCATAAGAAATACGCATAGCCAGCCGAAGGCGAAGTGAATTGGAATATTTTTCCCATTCAACGAGGCTTCCATTATTGACAAAATCGTATTTCTTTAACTGATTCAGGTAAAAAGCGTCAATATTGGCAGTATCCAGATAATCAGAAATCCTTTTTAGATCGGTTAATATAAAGGAATAAATGTCTTTACCGTTATCATATTTGGCCAGGGTAATATGTCCTGTTGCATTTAAGTGTCCTGCATCTTTAAAAGGAATACTTCCCCACATATCCACCATTTGAGCGGTCTGATCATAAAAGAAAATTCGCGCCGTTTCTAAGAAAAGCTGGTACCCTCTTTTATCTGCATCAGAAGAAAGTTTATTATAATACTTGTCAATATCTCGGTATTGCGCCATAACACATGTATAATAATCATCCCACCGGTTTTGAGTATAATTTACCGGTTGTTCATAAATTTTAGTCCCGTTTGTATAACCAATTGTTTGGCTATACTCGCCCAATACAGGAATCAAAAAAGTGTATAAGTTCCAGTATTTGGGAATGACACGGTTGTTATTAAATAATCCCGCCCATAAAGAAGGAACATTTGCAGTAACCGCTCCTTCAGGATTATAATAATAATTGCTAAAGTCTTGTTTTTTACAACTGCTTATTCCTAAAAGGACTATCGTTGAAAGGACTAATATCTTTTTCATATATTTTTCTTTACAAAATG
>JBQCFI010000470.1:0-7122 GCA_051959325.1 Ginsengibacter sp.
TGGAAACAAATGATTCCGGCAAGGCCATTTAGTTATACATTTTTAGACGAAAATTTTAATAAACAATATCTTGACGAAGACCGCTTCGAAAAATTATTTTTCAACTTTGCGATCCTCGCAATTTTTATTTCCTGCCTCGGATTATTAGGACTTGCGTCGCACAGTACGCTTCAGCGCACCAAAGAAATTGGAATTCGCAAAGTGCTTGGTGCTTCTGTTTCTGGCATTACATCGTTGTTATCGAAGGATTTTATAAAATTGGTTTTAATAGCGCTTGTGATCGCTTCACCAATCGCGTGGTTTGGAATGCACAAATGGTTGCAGGGATTTGCCTATCGAATCGACATTGGCATTTGGGTATTTATTCTGGCTGGAGTTCTTGCTATTTTAATTGCTTTATTAACTGTCAGTTTCCAGGCAATCAAAGCAGCGGTGGCAAATCCGGTGAATAGTTTGAGAAGTGAATGATTTTGTTATTATTGACTGATATACTGAATCTGATTAAAGTCCGCGCGGTTTCTTTTCAAACTCAAAAAATAATTCATAGCCCATTCTGGCAGCTATCGAATTATAACAATTATCGAATTTTAAAAAGGTGAAAAACGGTTCGAATAGTTTCCTATATTCTTCATCAGTTGCTATAAACGGCGGCTCTGTAGGAGCAAATTTTTTATTAAACAAAACTCCCGCAATTTTTCCTCCATCGCTTAAAAGATCATAACATTTTTCTACATATTTTTTTCGAAGAGATGGATCTAAGGCGCAAAAAAAAGTTTGTTCCAAAATCAAATCATACTTGCCCTGGAGATCAAAGAAATTTTCATTTATAATGGAAATCGGTTTGCCTTTATATTTATCTTTTAGTCTGTCTGTTACGACTTTAGAAAAGTCAATCAATGTAGCATTTTTAAAACCAGTGTCCAGAAGATATTCAGCTTCATAAGCATTGCCGCATCCCGGAATTAAAATCTTTAAATCTTTATTTTCAACACTGTCAATATAAGCTTTTAATGGAGGAGATACCTGCTTCATATCCCAGCCGGTTTCGTTGTTTAAATAGCGGCTGTCCCAGAACTGCGGCGCTGTTGATGTTTCGTTTTCCATTTTTAGGAGATTTGAAAATAAAAGTACTATTTTCTGAATAAAACATTATAGCACCAACAGCAAATAAACAAATAGAAGTATTTCTTATTTTTCACATTAATAGATCAGCACATTAGCTAATCAGTAAATGTCACATTTTATCGGGCACTTTAATTCCTAATAATTTCATAGCACTTTTAATAATATTTGCAGTCATTACGCTGATATGTAAACGTAAATTTTTCTTTTCCTCATTTTCTGCATTCGCTACAGAATGTTCTGAGTAAAATGAGTTGTATAATTTGGCAAGATTGAAAACATAATTGGCAATTACAGAAGGATTCATTTCCTCTGCAGCATCAGAAATAATATTTGAATATTTTTCCAAAGCAATGATTAATTGACGTTCTAATGGAAGAAAATCGGTGATTTCTGACGTCTGGGATTGGACGTCTGATGCCTGATTTACTTTTCTCAGAATAGATTGAATCCGTGCATAAGTATATTGTACAAAAGGGCCGGTAAAACCATGGAAATCGATGCTTTCTACGGGATTGAAAACCATTCTTTTCTTTGGATCTACTCTTAACAAATAAAACTTCATTGCGCCGAGCGCAAGTGTTTCATACAATTCATTCAATTCTTCTTCTGAAAAATCTTTCACTTTGCCCAGCTCTTTTGTATGCATGGCAGCAGTTGTTACCATTTCATCTACCAGGTCATCAGCATCTACAACAGTTCCTTCACGGCTCTTCATTTTTCCGGTGGTTAATTCTACCATTCCATAACTCAAATGAAAAATTTTATCTGCGAAAGGCATTCCCAATTTGCGCACGATTTCTTTCAGCACTTTCATGTGATGCAACTGCTCATCGCCAATTACATAAATGCTTTTATCCAAATGGTAACCTTCAAATTTTTGTTTAGCGAGGCCAATATCCTGGGTAATATAAACGGATGTGCCATCACCTCGTAACACTAATTTTTCATCGAGATTTTTATCCGAAAGATCGATCCAGACACTACCATCCTCTTTTTTAAATAAAATATTTTTTCCCAAACCTTCCTGCACAAAATCTTTTCCCAAAAGATAGGTATTGCTTTCATAAAACGTGTGGTCAAAATCACTTCCGATGCGATGATAAGTTGCATCAAATCCGTCATAAACCCAACCGTTCATTTTTGCCCAAAGCGCCCGTACTTCGGGGTTTCCATTCTCCCAATCCAAAAGCATTTGCTGCGTTTTCTTCATGATAGGCGCTTCTTTTTCAGCCTCTTCTTTTGTTTTTCCGGACTTGATTAATTCCCTAACCTCCTGTTTATATTCATCATTAAATTTTACATAATAATCGCCTACAAAATGATCGCCCTTCTCGTGTGAAGAGTCAGGAGTCGCGCCATTTGCAAACATTTGCCAGGCAATCATACTTTTACAAATGTGAATCCCCCGATCATTTACAATTGAGGTTTTGATCACCTCATTGCCATTTGCTTTTAATATTTCTGCAACGCTCCAGCCTAAAAAGTTATTTCTCAAATGCCCGAGGTGCAAAGGCTTGTTGGTATTTGGTGACGAATATTCAACCATGATTTTTTCATGATTGGATGACTTTTTACCAAAATTTTCGTTGAGATAACTTTTTTGCAGCAGTTCAATTAATGCATCGTCTGCAATCTTCAAATTTAAAAATCCTTTGATCACATTATAGCCGGAAAAAAAATCCCGGTAATTTTTTATTAACTGATCACCCAATTCTTTTCCTAAAACTTCCGGCGATTTTTTTAAAGTTTTAACCAAAGAAAAAAGCACGATCGTATAATCTCCTTCAAACTCAGGTTTGGTCTCATTTATCTGAAAATCTTTTGCAGAAAATTGCTGTCCGGATAAATCAGATAAACTTTTTATTGCAGCGGATTGTATAAAAGCAATGAAACTCATGGTTGTAAATTTGAAAATAAAAATGGTTCTTCATCAAAAGTAAAGGAAAGAACAGAACATAAGATAATAAGGGATACCTCTATTGGCGTGTTTGCATCATTACTAAGGTTAATAACGTTTGCTGAATCGCTTTCAGAAAAGATTAGAAGCAACTTATTACTTCAGTGGTTTAGAAAAAGACACACAATATAGCGGACTGTAAAATTAACGGCTCAAACTCAAAAGGTTGCCAACCTTTCAAAGGTTGGCAACCTTGCCAGGCCGAATTAACGACTCTCAAATTCCTTCCGGATAATATTCAGGGCTCCACCGGCTTTGAACCATTCTATTTGTTGCTCGTTATAAGTATGATTTACTGAGAAAGATTCAGAAGTTCCGTCTTTATGATGCAAAATTACTTCCAAAGGTTTACCGGGCGTAAATCCTTGCAGTCCATTAATATCAATCACATCATCTTCGAGTATCTTATTATAATCTTCTTTGTCAGCAAATGTTACACCGAGCATTCCCTGCTTCTTCAGGTTCGTTTCATGAATCCGTGCAAATGATTTTACGATCACTGCTTTTACACCCAGATGTCTTGGTTCCATCGCTGCATGCTCGCGTGAAGATCCTTCGCCATAATTTTCATCAGCTACGATCACTGATCCGATTCCTTCAGCTTTGTAGGCTCTTTGTGTATCAGGCAAGGCACCATAACCTCCGGTTAATTGATTTTTTACCAAATTGGTCTGATCATTAAAAAAATTAACTGCGCCAATCAAAAGGTTGTTACTGATGTTATCGAGGTGTCCACGGTATTTCAGCCACGGACCTGCCATAGAAATATGATCGGTAGTGCATTTGCCTTTTGCCTTTATCAGAAGTTTTAGATTCTTGAGATCATTCTCTTTCCATGCAGGAAATGGTTCAAGCAACTGCAAGCGGTCAGAAGTAGGAGAGACCTCTACCTGCACTTTGCTTCCATCTTGTGCCGGTGGTTGAAAACCCGCATCTTCCACCGCAAATCCTTTTACAGGAAGTTCAATTCCTTCAGGTTCTTTCAATCTTACTTTTTCACCATTCACATTGGTCAGGTAATCATTAAGCGGATTAAACTTCAAGGTGCCTGCAATCGCCATGGCAGTAGTAATTTCAGGTGAAGCAACAAAAGCGTATGTATTTGCATTACCATCATTTCTTTTTGCGAAATTCCTGTTGTATGAAGTAACAATTGAATTTTTCTTTTCAGGGTCGTTTGTATGTCGTGCCCATTGGCCGATACAAGGTCCACAGGCGTTTGCCAAAACCACACCACCCATTTCTTCAAAGATTTTCAGGTAACCATCGCGTTCAACGGTAAATCTTACCTGTTCTGACCCCGGTGTGATCGTAAATTCTGATACGGTGCTCAAACCGTTGTCTGTGGCTTGTTTGGCAACAGAAGCAGCGCGGGTAATATCTTCATAAGATGAATTGGTACATGATCCGATCAAACCAACTTCTAATTTTTCAGGCCAGTTATTCTTCTCAACTGCTTCTGCAAATTTTGAAATAGGCCATGCGAGATCCGGAGTAAAAGGACCGTTGATATGCGGTTCTAATTCTGATAAATTTATTTCAATTACCTGGTCGAAATATTTTTCAGGATTTGAATAAACTTCCAGATCACCGGTAAGGTTTTCAAATAATTTATCTGCTTCATCAGCCACTTCTTCTCTTCCGGTTCCGCGCAAATAATCTCCCATTTTTTTATCATAGCCAAAGATAGAAGTGGTAGCGCCGATCTCTGCACCCATATTGCAAATCGTTCCTTTGCCGGTGCATGATAAAGAGGTAGCGCCTTCGCCAAAATATTCAACAATAGCGCCTGTTCCGCCCTTTACAGTAAGGATTCCTGCGACTTTTAGAATAATATCTTTTGAAGATGTCCAGCCATTTAATTTTCCGGTTAATTTGATTCCAATCAATTTTGGAAATTTTAATTCCCATGGTAAACCGGCCATCACATCACATGCATCAGCGCCGCCAACACCAATCGCTACCATTCCAAGACCGCCGGCATTTACCGTATGTGAATCCGTGCCAATCATCATTCCTCCGGGGAAAGCATAATTTTCTAAAACCACCTGGTGAATAATTCCGGCGCCAGGTTTCCAAAATCCAATTCCATATTTATTAGAAACAGAAGCCAGAAAATCATACACTTCTTTATTCTGTGATTTCGCTCTTGTAAGATCCGGAACTGCACCAATCTGTGCCTGTATCAGGTGATCGCAATGAACGGTGGATGGAACTGAAACTTTGCTTCTTCCCGATTGCATAAATTGCAACAAAGCCATTTGTGCAGTGGCATCCTGCATCGCAACTCTGTCCGGTGCAAAATCGACGTAATCTTTTCCTCTTTCAAAAGCTTGTGTAGCGTTGCCATTCCAGAGGTGAGCGTATAAAATTTTTTCAGTAAGCGTGAGTGGTCGATTAACAATTTTACGAGCAGCTTCTACTTTGGCCGCATATCCCTGGTAAAATCTTTTAATCATGTCAAGATCAAAAACCATTTGTATTTTTTATTTTTAGTTAGAAAAATTGTGTGTTGATCGTTCTTCAAAAGATCAAGGCGCGCAAAATTACTTAAAATACATGGATGAAATTTGGATAAGCTGCTTTAATTCATTGCAGTAAAGGAAGAAATAAATTGAATTTATATTTTAATGCCTCTTAATTCTAAACTTCCAGGGAATAAAAGTTCTACTGAACTTTATTTTACATAATTGCGAATAAAATTTTTTCCTCATCTCCAACATTTATAATTTCCATTCAATACCTTTCGTTTTTATTTAAAGAAAACATGAAGAATATTGTTGCTGTTGTCGTTTTTTATATCCTTTGTTTATTTCTGTTTACAAATAAAATTCATGCACAGCAAAAACCGGATAAAGTAAAAGTTGGAATATATATTACCAGCATTCACGACATAGATTTTAAGCAAAAAGAATATGCGATTACCTTTTGGCTTTGGTTGAAATATAAAAATAAAGATTTTGATTTTATGCAAAACCTGGAAGTGCCACAGGCGAAGTCTGTTTCCAGGTCATTTGCGACCGTCGACAGCAGTAACAACCAGGTTTATCTTCTGATGAAAATGCAGTGCGTAATGAAAGATAGCTGGCGCATTCGAAATTTTCCATTCGACAAACAAAGGCTGCGCCTCTCAATAGAGAACTCACAATTTGATTCAAAGTCTCTGGTTTTTGTGGCCGATACTGTTGGCAGAAATTATGATCCACGGTTTACGCTTAGTGGTTGGACGATCAATCGTTGTGACATTTCTATCGGTGTAAAAAAATATGAAACCACATTCGGCGATCCCACACTTACGGTTCCTCATAGTGAATACAGTTCTTTTAAAGTTATATTGAATATCAGCAGGAATGCAGGCGGATTATTTTGGAAAATGTTTCTTGGAATGTATATCGCTTTTCTGATCGCCTACATTTGTTTTTATATTGATCCGGATGAGATGGGCTCCCGGTTTGGGCTCAGTGTTGGCGCGCTTTTCGCCGTTATCGGTAACAAATATATTATTGATTCTTCTTTGCCCGAAACCACTTCTTTTACTTTGGTTGATACTCTTCACGGGCTTACCTTATTTTTCATTTTTGCCATTATCGCGGCCACTTCTTATTCGCTCAGATTGATTAAAAAAAATAAAGAAATGAAAGCGAGAAAATTTGATATGGTTGCAGCACAGGTTTCCCTCGTTTTGTATGTTTTATTGAATATTTATTTTATTACCCAGGCTGTTTCCTAAAACGTTCTTTCCTGGTAATAAAAAAAATAAGATTTGGCTTTGTTTATTTCTTTGCCGGGAAAAGAGATTTGAAAAAATCGTGTTTGGTAGTGAAGTAACTTTTCTGAGAAAAATTAAATGATGTAAATTGTTTTATAATCCATTTTAAAAAACAAAAAGCTTCCACAATGAAATTTTTAAAATCACATTTGCCTGCTTTATTGTTAATGCTTTTTTGTTTTGCAAGTTCCAATAAAACAAACGCGCAGGCATCAGTTTTTGGTTATCAGAAATATATTGAGAATGGCGATACGCTCAATTACCGGGAATT
>JBQCFI010000471.1:0-7915 GCA_051959325.1 Ginsengibacter sp.
GCAAGGGCGCTGAGGCCGCTTTTTGGAGGATATGCGACTCATTTATTTTTAGCGGGATTTTTTGGTGCTTCTTTTTCCTCACTTGTAGGCAACGCGGCCGTTGGTGGTACATTATTAAGTGATGGATTAGGTTTTGGCAGCGATTTAAGTTCCAAAGTAACCAGAGCTTTCATTGGACTGGTAATGATATGTGGCGCAGTCATCGCCATGATATTTGGAAAACTGCCGCTGGAGCTGATTGTTTTCGCCCAAAGCATTACTATTTTCCTTGTTCCGTTTATTGGTATAGCGATGTATTTAATCGCAAATAAGAAGAGAATAATGGAAAAACATGTAAATAGTGCGGTGGTCAGAATCTTTGGTGCATTGGGTTTGCTTCTGGTTTTTTTGTTAGCTGTTTATAATGTGTATGATTTGTTTATCAAATAAAATTGTTATCAAAGATGTCAGATTTAGAAACTTTGGAAAAAAAATTATTACAGCCAACAGATAAGTTCCTCAGGGATATCTCCGCCATTGAAGGAGACATCCTGATTCTTGGCGTCGGCGGAAAAATGGGGCCGGGCATGGCAAAGCTCGCAAAACAGGCAATTGATAAAACCGGCTTGCGGAAAAAAATTACGGGGGTATCGAGATTTTCAGATAAAGCCTTGCAGAAAAAACTGGAGCAGGAAGGCATAGAAACGATATCAGCCGATTTATTGGATGAAGAAAGTTTGAAGAAACTTCCTGAGGCGTCGAATGTGATTTATCTCGCCGGACATAAGTTTGGCTGTAGCGGTAATGAGCCGTTCACCTGGGCAATGAACGCAAATCTTCCGGGAAGGGTTGCTGAAAAATATAAGCATTCAAATATTGTAGCCTTCTCTACAGGAAATGTCTATCCTTTAGCTGAAATAAATAGTGGTGGCTTAGCGGAAGAATCTCCACCGGCTCCTATTGGAGAATATGGACAATCGTGCCTGGGAAGGGAACGCATATTTCAATATTTTTCTCAAAAAAATCAGACACCGGTTTTGATTTACCGGCTTAATTATGCGATTGATTTTCATTATGGAGTATTACTTGATATCGCTAAAGCTGTTTATGAAAAAAAAGAAATCATGCTTCATACCGGACTTGCAAACGTGATCTGGCAGGGAGATGCCAACGAAATAGCAATCCGCTCCTTATTGCATTGTGAATCGCCCGCTAAAATCCTGAATGTTACCGGCCCGGAAACTGTTTCAATAAAATGGCTTGCACAGCAATTCGGAGCTGCGTTTGGGATAGAGCCAAAGTTTGTTGGGGAGACACAGAATACCGCTTTCCTTAGCAACGCTTCTGAAGCTCATAAAATATTTGGTTATCCGCGAATTACATTAAGGGAAATGATTGACATTACTGCATTCTGGATTAAAGAAGGCGGAACAGTTTTTAACAAGGCAACTCATTTCCAGGAACGACAAGGAAAATATTAAGACATGGAAAAACAACATTTATCTGAAAAATTAAAAATTCTTTTAAAAGAGGGCATTGTTATTCCGGCTCATCCGCTTGCATTAAATGCAGAGAGGAAAATTGATGAAGAAAAACAACGGCGGCTTACGTGCTACTACATTGCCAGTGGTGCCGGTGGAATTGCGGTGGGTGTTCATACAACGCAGTTTGAAATACGCGATCCCCAAATAAATTTATATGAAACCGTGCTGCAACTGGCGTCGGAAGAAATAGAAAAAGCAGCTCTGCAGGGGCCATTTTTAAAAGTTGCAGGCATTTGCGGACCGACAGCGCAGGCTATCAAAGAAGCGGAACTGGTTGTTAAATACGGTTACGACATCGGGCTTCTGAGTATGGGCGGATTACCCGATTGGACAGAAGAACAAATATTAGAAAGGGCAAAAATTATTGCGGATATCATTCCGGTATTTGGATTCTATTTGCAGCCTGCTGCAGGAGGCCGTGTATTTAGTTATGATTTTTGGCGACAATTTGCGGAAATAGAAAATATAGAAGCGATAAAAGTTGCAGCCTTTAACCGCTACCAGACACTTGATGTAATGCGCGCAGTAGCAAATTCATCCCGAAGAGATTCTATCGCTATGTACACAGGCAATGATGACAACATAATTGCTGATCTGCTTACCGTATATCGGTTTACAGTCAACGGACAATTAATCGAAAAAAGGTTTTCGGGCGGCTTATTGGGCCATTGGGCAGTTTGGACAAAAAAAGCGGTAGCGTTATTAAATGAAATTAAAAAGTATCATAAAAACAGACATGCAAATACAGCAGATGAGTTATTAAGTAAAGGGATTGCAGTAACCGAAATGAATGCTGCTTTGTTTGATGCTGCTAACGGATTTCACGGCTGCATTGCCGGTATTCATGAGGTGTTGAGAAGGCAGGGGCTGCTCGAAGGCAGGTGGTGCTTAAACACGGAGGAAGACTTGTCATTGGGGCAAATGGAAGAGATAAACCGGGTTTATAAAAATTATCCTGAACTGACGGATGATGATTTTGTTAAAGAATTTTTGAAAAGCTAAAGATTGAAATGACAAAAGAAGCCTTTAAAATAAAAATAGATCAAATAGCGGAACGGATACATAATGAAGTTATCCAGGACCGCAGGCATCTGCATTCAAATCCGGAATTATCCTTTTATGAGTTTGAAACACGTGATTACATTGCTTCGCGATTAAAGGAAATGGGAATTGAATTTCAAAGGATGGCTGATACGGGTCTGGTTGCTTTAATAAAAGGAGATCTTCCTTCAAATAAAGTAGTTGCTTTACGTGCTGACATTGACGCACTGCCCATCACAGAAGCGAACGATGTTTCTTATAAATCAAAAAAAGCCGGCGTCATGCATGCATGTGGTCACGATGCTCATACGTCCTCTTTATTGGGAACCGCCAAAATTCTGCTTCAGTTAAAAAAAGAATTTGGCGGAACGGTAAAATTGATCTTTCAGCCAGCAGAAGAAAAATATCCCGGGGGTGCAAGTAAGATGATACAGGAAGGAGTTCTTGAAAATCCAAAGGCTGCCGCTGTGATCGGGCAGCACGTAATGCCTGAATTAGAAACAGGAAAAGTTGGTTTCAGGGCTGGAAAATATATGGCATCCAATGATGAATTATATGTGACCGTTCGCGGCAAAGGAGGACATGGAGCTCAGCCTCATCAGAATATTGATCCTGTTTTGATCGCCGCGCACATTATTATTGCACTGCAACAAATCGTAAGCAGGATGGCAAATCCGAATTGCCCGTCTGTATTGTCGTTTGGTAAAGTGATTGCAAACGGCGCGGTAAATGTAATACCTGATGAAGTTAACCTGGAAGGAACGTTCCGGACAGTCGATCAAGCATGGCGCAAAAAAGCGCATCAGCAAATGAAAAAGATTGCCGAAGGCATCGCAAAATGTATGAATGGTACCTGTACTTTCAACATTGTAAAAGGCTATCCCGTTCTCACCAACGAAGAAAGGTTAACGAAGAATCTGCAAAAATTTTCTATAGAATATTTAGGTAAAGAAAATGTACTGGATCTGGAAATAACGATGGCTGCGGAAGATTTTGCCTATTATTCCCAGGTAAGTGATTCCTGTTTTTACCGGTTGGGAACAGGAAATAAGACGGCAGGAATTACTTCTTCTTTACATACGCCCACTTTTAATGTTGATGAAAATTCATTGAGGATCAGCAGCGGGTTAATGGCGTATCTGGCTTTGCGGCAGTTGGGTAATTGAAGTAAAGAAGGTGAAACTCTAAACAGAAATTTTAAAAAATCAAGTCACAATAAACAGAACATTCAAAAAATCACAAGAATAAACTTTCTTAGAAATAATGGCTGAAAAAAAGCAGCTGCCTCGGTTAGTGTCTCACAGAGGAATACAATTTCATAGGAAACAAAAACAGGTGTTAGAGATAATGTTTAAAAAAACTCTAAATATTTTTTTCAAAGAATTCCCTTTTTTTTCTTGCATTTTAATTATTTATTCTATTGTGGGTTGCCGGGAAAATAATAAAGAAAAAAACATGGTGATAGATCACATGATCCATCTGCAGAAAACCACTCTCGGCGTAACAACAATTGCGTCTGGGTTAAATGTTCCGTGGGAAATTGCCTGGGGACCGGATAATACCGTCTGGATTACCGAGCAAAGTGGTACAGTAAGCCGGATTGATCCTGAAACCGGCACAAAAAAAGTATTGCTGGTCATTCCGCAGGTTTGGAGAAAAAGAACTTCCGGCTTACTGGGAATGGCATTGTCTCCTGATATGAAAAATGAGCCCTTCGTTTTTTTAGATTATGCTTTCCTGAAAGATAGTGTTCCTTTTTCCCGTTTGGTAAGATATACTTATTCCAATGATACACTCCTGCATCCATTTGTATTACTGGAAATTCCCGCCCGCGACGGCCATTATGGCTCCCGGATTACGATTTCATCCGATAAAAAAGTGATGTGGGCTACAGGCGATGCTCAAATAGATGGGGCAGCCCAGGATACGACATCTTTGAATGGAAAAATTCTCAGGATTAATATGGACGGCTCAATACCCGCTGATAATCCGATAAAAGGAAGTTTTGTTTGGGCGTGGGGTTTTCGGAATATGGAAGGATTAGTGTATTCTACCACCGGAAAATTATATACTACCGAACATGGAGATGCAAATGACGATGAAGTAAACCTCATTCAAAAAAATGGAAATTATGGATGGCCCGTTATTGAAGGGATGGCGAATTTGCCAAATGAAAAACTATTTCGGCAGGAGCATCATACCATTGACCCTTTGAAAGCGTGGACGCCCACCATTGCTCCGGCCGGACTTGATTATTATAATCATAAGGCCATCCCCGAATGGGCCAATTCTCTTTTGCTGGTTACTTTAAAAGCACAGTGCTTAAGAGTTCTCCGGTTAAATGAAAATGGTACTGCTATCATTTCTGAGCAGGTTTACCTGGAGAAAGTTTATGGACGTCTTCGTGATTTATGCATTTCTCCGGCGGGTGATGTCTATATTTCTACCAGCAATCGCGACTGGAATCCGCCGCACGGTTATCCAAAAGAAAATGATGACCGTATTATTAAGATATTCAAAATAAAAGATAGCGATAATTTTAGCGTCAGAGATACTGCAACACATCAAACTGCTGTAAAAAACCAAACGATTTACGATCAATATTGCATTTCCTGTCATAAAGAAGATGGAAATGGCATTCAAGGTACCTTTCCTGCCTTGAACGGTTCTTCAAAAGTAAATGGGAATAAAACGACGTTAATAAGAATTCTATTAAACGGGATAAAGCCGTCAATGAAAGATCAAAAACACACCGGGGAAGCAATGCCCTCATTTGCGTTTCTCAGCGATAAGGATATTGCAGAAACACTGAGTTATATCCGTTCGCAATGGAATAACCATTCAGAGAAAATTACAGAGGATGAAGTGAAGGACGCGAGAGCACAACCGGATCACAAGAAATAAGCACAAGAGAATTAGAATAATTAACATCAAGCATGATCATTAACTTTCAAAAATATTGCCTTTTATACCTTCTGATATTTCTATCTTTTTGCAGCTGCAACTTGAATTCTGAAAATAAATATGATACCTGGAGCAGTTATCTCGGAGATAAATCTGTAAGCCATTATTCATCGCTTAATGAGATTGATACCAACAACGTGCAACAATTAAAGCTCGCATGGATCTACCATACAGGAGATACCAACAGTGCAGTAAAGCAACAAATACAGTGCAATCCTATTATTGTTGGAGATGTGTTGTATGGCACTTCTCCCCAGTTAAAGCTTTTTGCCCTAAACGCTGCTACAGGAAAGCCTATATGGATTTTTGATCCGTTTGCCGATACTGCAAAAACAAAAGTGGAAGTAAATGTAAACCGCGGTGTTACCTTTTGGTCGGATGGAAATGACAAACGAATTTTTTACACCGCAGGTTCATTCCTTTATGGCGTGGATGCAATGACCGGAAAATTAATTTCCTCTTTTGGCAACGAGGGAAGAGTTGACCTTCATGACGGATTGGACCGTAACGTGAAAGATCTTTACGTTGTATCCACTTCGCCGGGTATTATCTACAAAGACCTTTTGATAATGGGAACACGGGTAGCAGAAGGGGGAGATGCAGCGCCCGGCCATATTCGTGCTTTTGAAGTTCACACTGGAAAAAGAAAATGGATATTTCATACCATTCCACATCCGGGGGAATTTGGATATGACACCTGGAAAAATCAAGATGCGTGGAAATATATCGGAGGAGCCAACTGCTGGGCAGGAATGAGCCTTGATGAAAAACGCGGAGTTGTTTACATTGCTACCGGCTCTCCGACTTTCGATTTTTATGGCGGATTTCGCAAAGGCCAAAATCTGTTTGCCAATTGCGTAGTTGCGCTCGATGCTGCGACCGGCAATTACCTCTGGCATTTTCAAACAATTCACCATGATCTTTGGGACAGGGATCCTCCGGCACCTCCGAACCTGGTAACTATCCGGCGCGACGGAAAACAAATTGATGCAGTTGCGCAGATTACCAAAACGGGATATGTTTTCGTATTGGACAGAGACAATGGAAAACCTCTGTTTCCTGTAAATGAAATGCCTGTGCCGCATAATTCAACACTTATCGGTGAAGAACCCTGGCCTACACAGCCTGTGCCCAAACTGCCAAAACCATTTGCAGTACAATCTTTTTCAGAGCCCGATATCAACACGCTGGTCCCGCAATCTTCGCAGGATACGATAAGAAAAAAAATAGCTGAATTACAAACCGGGAATTTGTTTTTACCGCCTTCTGAAAAAGGAACGGTTCTCATGCCTGGCTTTGATGGCGGCGGGGAGTGGGGGGGAGCAGCCTATGATCCTTCTACCGGGTATTTCTATGTAAATGCCAACCAGGTTCCATGGACACTAACGATGGTAAAAGTAAATGTAGCAGAGAAAGAACCGCAGGAAACGGTTGCCGAACATGGCAGAGCGGTCTATCTGAATAATTGTATGGCTTGTCATGGTAAAAACCGCGAAGGCAACGGAAGTTATCCAACATTACAAAACGTCAATAAAAAATATACAGCTGCGCAGGTATCGGAAATTATCAATAACGGACGACGTATGATGCCGTCGTTTAAACAAATTACAAATAATGATAAAAAAGCACTGCTTACATTTCTGCTCGATTTGAAAAAAGAAGGGAAAAACAAATTCATAGCCTCTGACAATAAAGAGGTGATAAGCAAAACGGAAAAATCGCCTTTTGTGCCTTACACCATGACAGGGTATAACAAACTACGTACACCGGAAGGATATCCTGCGAACCAGCCCCCATGGGGAACGTTGACGGCAATCAATCTGAATACAGGAGAAACTATGTGGCACAATCCTTTGGGAGAATATCCCGAATTGACTAAAAAAGGAATTCCGGTAACGGGGACAGAAAACTATGGAGGGGCTGTTGTTACGAAAGGAGGATTACTTTTCATCGCTGCAACATCAGACGGGAAACTGCGGGCTTTTAATAAAAGAACCGGCAAGTTGCTTTGGGAGACATCACTGCCCGCGGCTGGATTCGCTACTCCTTCAACATATGAAATAAATGGAAAGCAATACCTGGTTATTGCGTGCGGTGGTGGAAAACTCGATACTCCATCAGGAGATAGTTATGTTGCATTTGCATTGGAATAATTAAAAACGATAGTGTATGGGACAATCATATAACCGCCGGAAATTCATCAGGAATGCAACTTTAGCAGGAGTTGCTTTAGGAATCAGTAAAAAAGGAAATGCCGCATTTGGAACAAGCGGGTTTTCAAAAAAAAGAAATCATATGAAACCAGGAAAGCGAATAGGAATTATCGGGCTGGATACTTCTCACAGTGTAGCTTTCACTGCCGCGCTTAATGATTCTTTGGCAGATGA
>JBQCFI010000472.1:0-4305 GCA_051959325.1 Ginsengibacter sp.
GAAGCCTTTACCTACCTCTGGCCACTTTTCAAATTGAGTAGCATGATAGTGTAAATACTGATTCTGCATGGAAGTATCTTTGACCAAATTCGCGGTCATTACAACATTACTCCACCTGCTGCTATTTTTTGGGTTCGAACAGTGGCTTTCATTAAATTCATAAACAAGTTTGCTGTACACTTTCACTTCAGCGTTGGGATAAGCAGCCTCAATTTCTTTTTGCAAATCATCGGGCATCCGTAGCGTATCATAAACAACCAGGTGATTTTTCCATTCAAAAATATCCTGCACAGGAATATTATTTTTTACGCAAATATTTTTCAGGAATGACGGGTTCAATGGCATTTTAGATTTGCCTGTAACCTCTATGCACAACTGATTTCTACTTCTAAAATTCTCAGACTTCTTAATATCGTATTCATTTTCTTTAACAGAATTAATAGGCAAATTACCGTCTATTGTTTTTTCTTTCAGTAAATATTGATACTGCTTTTGTATTCCTGCTTCCTGCTTTACATCTGTAGAAACCTGTGGCCCGTTATTCTCCCAAACATTGCCTGGACCGTTTGCATTTTGCAGGAACTTTTGTGCAGGGCACCAGTTATCTTTTACTGTGAAATAAGACGATCCTTCGTCGGTATATAAATAAAACCAATGATCGGGATCGTGTGGATAAGGCGCTTTATAAATGCTGTCAACGTAATTATTTCTTATCTTAGAATTGGGCTGTGCAGACAGAGTATAAATTCCTGCGACATCATACAAATGTTTAGCATAGTGGCTTATCTTATTGAAATTAATTTTGTTGTCACGCATCGCATTGCGATTTTTTGTCCAACCCCAACCGACACTTATTCCGGTGTAAGAAACATTGCAAACTTCATTGTGCTCAATATTAATTCCCGTTACGAAACCTGCTCCAATACCCACACAGCCCCAATCTTCATTGGCCACGTCAGTAACGAGATTATTTACGATGTGTTTGTTAGCGCAAACCTCTCTTTCATCTTTTGGATTGTAAGGCAAATGCGCTTCTTCAGCTTCATTAGAAAAAGTTCCAAACAACATTCCTGACCCTCCAATATCTTTAAAAAGATTTCCTTCAACCAGGTCGTTATTAGTACCTGTTACATAATCCAATCCTGTCGATGCAAGATGTTGAAACCGGCAACCTTCAAAGTTTATATGATTCGCATAACTGACTTCAACCGCTGCTTTCGGCCTGCCAACCCATGCCTGGTTTTCCAATCCTTTCTTATCCGCCGCTCCGGGTATTTTTAATTTATAGGCATCGAGCAAATACATGCCATCCTGCAATGGAACATGTCCAAATTGCGAAGGACGCAACCAACCAGTATGCATAAACGAAATTCCTTTGAAGAAAACATAAGAAACTGGATCGTCAATAGTTCCTTCCACTTTTATTAACGTTTCTAATCGAGGAGCAATAACTTTTGAGGTATTTAAATTTTCATTGTCTCGCGGCCAATAATAGACTTTTCTATTTTTTAAATCGAGATACCATTCTCCAGGTTCATCTAAAAACTGGATGGCATTGGTTAGATAAAATGGAGAATTACCGGTCTTTTTAGATAACCACGGAGCAGGCCAGGGATGCTCTGATTCGATCTTGCTTTCTGGTTGATAAAAAGTCAATCGTGCACTGTCTCCTTCAACCTGTATGTTCTTTATTCTTAAAATGGCAATCGCCCACCATTGCTGGATGAACATTTCCATTCCGTTGGCTTCAGAAACATCAACCTTAGGTTTTGGAATTTCACAACTTTCTCTTTCATGATCCCATGACAGAATGCGATCCATGTTATCTCCTGCCTTGCTTTTTGCACGAATGGCTTTCACATTATTGACCCAGAGCTGGCGAAAGTTTAAACTATTTCCTCCAACCGTTGGCGCATCAGCAACCCAGATTTTATTTTGAGATTTCAGAGGTAGGCCTTTCACTCGCCCCGTTGATTTTTTCCATCCTGTAATATTTATGCCGGCACTAAAAACAGGGTTTTCTCTATCTGCATTTTCAATAATCGTAGGACTGGTTTCAGTTCCGGAGTCTTCCGGACGTATAAACAATGGTTCAAAAAATTGGTAAACTCCTTTTTCAACTTTTATGTGAATGCCATCTTTAATTGACGGATCATTCAAACGACGAAGCTCACGCGCCTTACGCAAAGCCATCGCCACAGTGGCCAATGGTTTTTCTTTTGTGCCGTCATTTTTATCCGAACCATTTACGGAAACCCAAATTTCTGCGGAGCGTGCTTTTAAAACAATACAAAATGAAAAGAGAAGAAAGATGAAAAAATATTTAGATTGCCTCTTCATCTTTTAAAATCTCAATTAACGGTTTGAAAAATGGATTTTACATACGCCGTATTTGCACCATAGTTCTTTTTCACATTATGTGGGTCTTTTGCATCTCGTGATCTTTCTACCACAAGCCATCCGCTCCAGCCCATTTTATCCAAAGTTGCTTTTACTTTGTGCATATCAATTTTAGGATCATTTTGTAGCCAAACTCCATCATCATCCGTGCAATGGATTTGAATAATATTGTCTTTGCCGAGGATCTGTAATTCCTTTTCAACATCGCGGCCGTTTTTTATCACGTTTGAAAAATTGAAATAACTTTTAATGGCCGGTGAACCAATATCCTGCAACAATTTTAATTCATCTGTGGCATCAAGAGCAGATTCAATTCCTATCACCACTCCTGCATCCTGCGCCAGTTTACCGGCAACTTTTAACCGGCTTACAACCGAATCTCTCAGTCCGGGACTTTTCACCAAATCACATTGAACTCCCAGTGGCAAAAAAGCCACTTTTACATTCATCAGTTTCATTGTTTTAATACAATCCTGAACAGACTGTATGAATTGTGGTCTTTCACAAAATGATTGAGCGTAATAACCTGTCATACCAAGAGAACATATTTGCAGACCCAGTTCTTTTGCTTTATTTAAAAATTGTTCCCTGATACTGTCTGTTAAAAGTTTATTTTCAAAAGTTGGCCGGTTTCCGAGGCCTCCCATATCCACTTCCAGGCCATCTGCTCCAACATCTTTCGCAACTTGAAAAGCCCCTAATTTCTGGCGTTTTAAAAGCATCAGGTCTATCACGCCAACTTTGTATCGTTGCTCGTGAGCCTTTGCAGATTCTTCCTTAAATATGTATGAAATATTTTCAAAACCCTTCACTGCATTGGATGGCAATCTCTCTCCTTTTTCCCCAAACACATACATGGCCGGAGCCTTTTCAATAGTTACTTTTGATTCTGTGATATTCCCATCTTTATCCTTAACTGCATTAATGTTAAGTCCGAAATGTTGTGCAACAAATTCATACATTGCTTTTCGTTTTGAAAAGCCATAATCGTGGCCTTCATTTCCTAAATGAACATTCTCAACGTTATCCTTTTTACCATAAAATCCATATACTCTTTCGACGAAAGGGAAACCCATTTCAGGAACGTGTTGCGTCCAGTCCTTACCATCGGAAATGATCAATTGTGGACGTGGTGCAGCCATAGCGGCTATCTCCACATTGTTAGTGCCGCCACCACACAAATGAATTCCCATGCCGCTTTCGCAAGGACAACCGCCGCTGTGGTAAGATGACATCATTACCACGGGCACACTTAACTTGATACGACTGTCTATTGCTGTGATTGCCATCGTATGGCTTCCTCCACCGGAAGCGCCAGTAATGCCTACACGGTTTGTATCTACATCTTTCATTTTTAATAAAAAATCAAGAATGCGGGTAGCATTGAGTGCCTGTAAACTCTCTACCAAAGCTCTACGGTGGTCTGCAGGTGTCACCTGAAGCAGTGATTCACCATCCCAGCCAAACAGATCGTAGCTGAAAGCCATAGCTCCCATTTTTGCAAGCATGGCACACCTGTATTGACAATCTGCCCGGTAACGGCCTCCGCTAAAGTGCCCCACCGTATTCATGATCACTGGAATTTTACCTTTTATTTTTGCAGGACGATATAGTGAACCTGACACATATACACCGGGTAATGTTTCAATCGCTATGTTTTGAACAGTGTAACCATCCATTTTTCTTATTGGCGTTACAATTGGTTTTGAACCAGGTTTTGCAGGAAGTTTATCGAGCATTAACGTCTTAAGAATGCAGCTTTTCAACAGAGCCTTGCGCTTTTCAAAACCCTGTTCATCATGGTACAAACCGGATAAATGTTGCAACTGTTCCTTTCCTTCTTCCGGAGTTTTCAGATAATATTCATAAGATTTCAGCTTGTATTTTTTATCGCCTTCTTTTGTA
>JBQCFI010000473.1:0-6733 GCA_051959325.1 Ginsengibacter sp.
GACATCGGTGCTAAATCCGGTAACAATAATTTGTGCATCCGCCGGCTTGCCTTTCCAATCAGGCGCAGGACTTTTCCACCATACTTCAGTGATCGGTGAAAAAGTTCTTGTAACTGAATTTACCATTCCTGTTTTCAGCAATTCCTGTTTGATCACGACATAGTTTTTACTTACATCTGGAGTGGATGGAATCATGATCAGATTATTGTCATTGTATCCAATGTCACGGTTCTTCACGTGTTGTATTTGCTGATAAACAATGATCGTTTCGGAGATCAGTAAAATCGAAATAACGAATTGTGAAACAACAAGAATCCTCCTGGGAATCACCGCTTTTTTTCCGGGAAGAAAAGTGCCTTTCAAAACCTTCACCGGGTTAAAAGAAGAAAGATATAAAGCAGGATAACTTCCCGCCACAACTCCTGTAAAGACAATGATTGCCAAACCTGCGATCCAAACTTGCGGTTGAGAAAAATCGGCAGATAAATGTTTATCAACTAACGTATTGAAAGATGGAAGTAACAAATAAACCGCTACAATTGATAAAATAAAAGCAATGAATGAGAGTATCATCGACTCAGTAAAGAACTGCAGGATCAATTGTCTTTTTCCGGAGCCTAACGTTTTTCTCACACCAACTTCTTTCGCTCTTTTTTCTGAACGTGCTGTGGAAAGATTCATAAAATTCACACAGGCGATGAGCAAAATAATAATAGCGATGATGGTAAAAAGACGAACATATTCAATCATGCCACCTACATTTTTTCCATCTTTAAAATCGCTGTACAACCGCCACTTGTTCATCGGAAAAGCAAAATAAGTGCTGACCTTGTCATCAGCAGAATGTTGCTTTTTCAAGGTATTAATATCTTTGTCAAGAGCAGCAATACTGGCGCCGGGAGCCATTTGCAGATATACCCGCCAGGAAGAATTTGTCCATTCGTCCATTGATCTTTTTACATCCGGATCAAAATAATTAAATGCTTTTACAAAATCAAATTGAAGGGTGGAATTGCCGGGAGGATCTGCAACCACCGCGCTTACTTTTACATTATCCCGGTTGTCTATTTTCAAAACTTTATTGATCGGATCTGCATTTCCAAAAAATGCTTTCGCTGCTGATTCAGTCAACACAATTGAAGAAGGATCGCTGAGAGCCGTTGAAGGATTCCCCTTGATAAACTTCCATGAAAACATGTCAAAAAAATTGCCGCCAACAGTCAGACCGGTTTTTTTAATTTTATTTTCGCCAAAAGAAAAAATGTGTGATTCTCCCTGAGTTGCGACCACCGCATTTTCAATCTGTGGATATGCTTTTTCCAGCGAACTTGCCAAAGGCAATACCATGTTCGGATCCGTAAAGATGGTATTATTAAAATCCCGGTTGGCCATCACCTGGTAAATATTATCATAGTTTTTATGAAACTTATCATAAGTCACTTCATCCTGCACCCACAAAAAAATAAAGATGGTGCAGGTGATGCCAATCGTTAAACCAAGAATGTTGGTTAAAGAGAAACCTTTGTTTCTGAACAAGTTTCTCCAGGCGATTTTGAAATAATTTTTAAACATAAAAGATGATTTCTGATGTCTGATTTAGTGATGTCTGATTTAACTCAATAATTCATTTTTTAATTTTTCAGTAAACCGATAAATAAGCTATTTTCCCATTTTTACATTTCCACATTAGCCCATCAGCCAATTATTCACTTCTCAAACTCTTCACCGGATTGGCTATTGCGGCTTTTATCGCCTGGTAGCTGACTGTAAGAATTGCAATTATTACAGATAAGACTCCGGCCAATGCAAACACCCACCATTGTATGCTGATGCGATACGTATAAGATTGAAGCCATGAATGCATGGCCAGCCATGCGATTGGAGCCGCAATGACAAACGAAATAATTACCAGCTTCAAAAAGTCTTTTGATAAAAGTGCGGTAATGCTTGCAACCGAAGCTCCCAGTACCTTTCGTACGCCGATTTCTTTTATCCTATTTTCGGCCATGTACGTTGCGAGGCCAAATAATCCAAGGCAGGAAATGAAAATAGTAAGCCCGGCAAATAAAGCGGCAAGTGTGCCGGTTCGTTTTTCTTCACCGAATTTTTTGGCATATTCCTGATCTACAAAATGATAATTGAAAGGATATTGAGGATTGTATTCTTTAAAAACATTTTGTGCAATTTGCAAATCTTTTTCTGTAGAATTTGTTGGATTTAATTTGAAATGAATCGTTGTGAACCAACTCTTCGGCCCCATAATTACCAAAGGATTTATTTTCTCATAAGGCGATTCATAAATGAAATCCTTTACGACACCTACAACAGTCCATTGTTTGTTATCGGCATTTACAATTTGCCCAACGGGATTTTTGAAACGCATCGCTTTTACGGCAGTTTCATTCAGCAACATGGCTGTAGAATCGGCTGGATAATTTTTAATGTCGATATCTCTTCCTGCAATCAATTTAGCGCCCATTGTCTTGATGAAATCGGCGTCTGAAGCCATTCTTACAAAATCTGTTTTTTTATCCGCTTCGTTACTTCCCTCCCATGTCCAGCCCCAGCCATCACTATATCTTTGAGAAATCGGGCTCATGGATTTGGTAACTGCTGATGCGGCGCCTTTGCCCAGTAAATCGTTTTTAATGGCCTCATAATGTTTATCGATTTCACCTTCAATCGGTACGTACACGAGTTTGTCCTTTGCATAACCAGAGTCGCGTGATTCAGCATATTTTATCTGGTGTTCTACAATCACCGTACAAATAATTAAAGCAATCGCAAACGTGAATTGCAGTACTACCAATACTTTTCGTGGGCTGATGGCAGATTGGGCAGATCTGAAAGTACCTTTTAAAACTTTCACCGGCTGAAATGAAGACAGGAAAAATGCAGGATAACTGCCGGCAACAAAACCGGTAAACAAAATGAATGCGATTGAAAAAAGCCAGAATTGATAGTTGGCAAAATCCAGGTAAAGATTTTTTTCAACAAGGGTATCAAATGATGGCAACACAAGCTGCACGAGGATTATAGCGATTACGCCAGAAAGAAAAGCCAGTAAGATACTTTCAGCGATAAATTGTACGACCAGGGATTTCTTTTGTGCGCCTACTACTTTCCTGATGCCTACTTCTTTGGCTCTTTTCTCACTTCTTGCAGTGCTGAGGTTCATAAAATTGATACACGCAATTAACAGGATCAGCGCCGCAATAATTCCGAAAGTTTTTACGCGTTCCATTCTACCCGCCACATACTTTCCATTGTCATCTTTTCCATAAAGCCATTTATCTTTAAAAGGTTGGGTAAAAACCTTTGTGGTAGAATTATCCCCATCTTTTGTGTGATTGATGGTAATGTCACTTACTTTATTGTCGAAGGCCGTTTCCGAAACGCCTGGTTTTAATAAAACAAAAGTGGTGACAGAATTATTGCCCCAGTATTGATCATCCTGGCCAATGGTTTTTAAATAAGACCAGGGAAGTAAATATTCAAATTTAAAAACGGTATTGTTTGGCAGATCTTTCATCACGCCGCTTACAATAAAATTGGCGTTGCTGTCAATGCGGATGCTCTTGCCCATCGCTTCCTCATCTCCGAATAACTTTTTAGCCAGCTTTTTTGTAATTACGATATGATAATTTTCGCTTAAAGCGGTATTCACATTGCCTTCCAGCAAAGGGAAAGTAAATGTTTTTAAAAAACCGGAGTCCGTAAAATTGCCATGAACATTCAAATGTTTTTCTCCAACCGTAAATAAAAAATCAGCTTCAGTTACTCTTACAGCTTGCTCCACTTCCGGGTAATCGGCTTTTAAAGTAGGACCGAGAATTTTTGGTGTGGTAGCCCATGCATGCAGTTCGCCGTTGAAATGATCGCGGTTGTTCATTATGTAAATGCGGTCTATTTTCTGATGAAACCTGTCGTGGCTCACTTCATTTTGTATCCACAATAAAATGAGAATAGCGCTCGCCATTCCTATAGCAAGCCCGAAAATATTTATCGCGGAGAAACCTTTATTTCTCCATAAATTCCTGTACGCAATCTTGAAAAAGTTTTTGATCATCGTTTGTTTTGTTATTTGTTGTCACCCGTTTGTGCACATAGTTCATTTTACTTTTCTTCAGGTTCCGCATAAAGAAACCAGCTTTTTTATAAAAGGATAACGCGCATTTGATTTACTCAAAAATTGATGCCACAGTAAAAGTGATTATTTTAGAATATTTTATAAAAAACAAAAAAATAAAATCTGTACGTTTTTGATACAGTTGCGGTTCGCTTTTGATACAGTTCCTGTCCAGGGTTGGCAGCCTTTCGAAGTTGGCAAGCATTCATGGCTCTGGTGTGAAGAAAATTTATCGGCAAACGGACAAATAAGCAGGATTCTTATTTTGATTTGCTGCCTTTATTGATAAGCGGTGGTAAAGAAAATTTTGCGTCAACAAGTCGGAAAAATAGCAGTTGTATTCAGGCAAACGAATATTTATGATGGAACATAAACTAGACCAGACAGTCCTTTTTTATCGTAAAACGCCCTTGAACATTTCCGAATCAGAGTTAAAATTGTTTACTTGCTATTTCACGACATGTTCAGGGTTTCCTTCTAAGAAATATTTTATATTATTTACCACTACATTCATTAGTCTGCTGCGGGCTTCAAAAGTTGCCCATGCTATATGCGGGGTAATTAAACAATTTTTGGCCTGGAGCAGCGGGTTACTTGCAACCGGAGGTTCGGTAGATAATACATCTAATGCTGCTCCGGCAATCATTTCTTTATTTAATGCTTCCGCAAGATCGGGTTCATTAATAAGGCCTCCTCTGCTGGTATTGATCAAAAAGGCAGTGGGCTTCATAATAGCAAGTAATTCTTTATTTACAAACTTTGCATTCTTGTCATTCAGCGGGCAGTGCAGGCTTACGATATCCGCTTCACGAAAACAGGTTTGTTGATCAACAAATGTTACGCCTTCCATTTGGTCTCTTTCAGGATGCTTGTGGGATGCGATTACCTTCAAACCAAAGGCAATGGCTATTTTGGCAACCGCTTTGCCTATTTGTCCCAAACCAATAATACCGAGCGTTTTATGGCGCAATTCCATGATCGGTTTCAGATGGTAACTGAAGTCTTTGCTTTTGATCCAGTCGCCTTTGCATACGCTATCTGCATATATGGCCGTATGATTTGCGAGTTCAAGCATGAATGCGAAAGTCAGTTGCGCCACAGAAGCGGTACTATAAGAAGGAACATTCGTTACAACAATATTTTTTGTTTGGGCAGCGCCTAAGTCAACGATGTTATAACCGGTGGCCATCACACCAATGTATTTTAATTTATTTGCTCCATCGATCAATTCTTTATTCAAGATCGCCTTGTTTGTGAGCACAATTTCTGCATTGGCAATTCGCTTAGCTGTTTCTTTCAGTGAGGACCTGTCATATATTTCTATTTCTCCAAGTTCCTTTAAACTGTCCCAGTTTAAATCGCCCGGGTTCATTGCAAATCCATCTAATACTACTATTTTCATAATCTTTTATTTATCTGATTCGTTTATTTTTAGCGCCAGCAAATTACCGAGTTCCATAGCAGTGCGCTCAAGGTCTGCAGCGGTATTTTTCATCGCCTCATTTACAGAAGCCGGCGCATGACCAATGGGCATTATAACATTGAAATAATGGTGTAAATCATCGACGATTTTTAGCGGAACCTCGCCTGCTAACAGGATCACAGGAATTTGATATTTCGAAGCTTTGTCTGCAACACCAAAAGGTCCTTTGCCCTCCATTGTCTGACTATCAAATTTACCTTCTGCTGTAATTAAGAGATTTGTGTTTTTTAATTCGTTTTCAAATCCTATGATATCGAGGTAAAAAGAAATCCCACTGACTAGTTTTGCATTGAGGAAGGCCGCAAGCCCTGCAGCTACGCCACCGGCACTTCCGCCATATTCGAATGAATCCATTTCAATTCCTAAATCCTTTTTTACAATTTTATTCAATTGATAAAGGCATCTTTCGAGCAAAGCCACCTCTTTTTCATTTGCACCTTTTTGAGGACCAAATACAGATGCAGCACCATTTGCTCCGAGTAATTTGTTGCTCACATCACATAACACCGTTATCTCACAATCTTTCATACGCCTGTCAATTAAGCTGACGTCCACGTGGTTTAACGCTAATAATCCATTTGGCAATTCTTTTATCCCGTTTCCCTGTTTATCTAAAAATTTTACGCCCAATTCATCCAGCAAACCTGTTGCTCCATCTACTGTGGCGCTGCCTCCAATGCAGAGCATTATTTTTTTGGCGCCTTTGTCTAAAGCAGATTTTATTAATTCGCCGGTACCACGAGTATTGGATTTTAAAGGATTTAGTTTTGCGTGATTCAGTAATCTTAAACCGGATGCATCAGCCAGTTCAATTATCGCAGTATTGGACTTACTCAGCCATCCGTAAGATGCTTCTGTTTTCCTGCCCAACGGGCCATGCACCAAAACTTTAATTGGTCTTGCGGATAATTTCTTTGAGATCAAATGAGCAGTGCCGTCCCCGCCATCGGCTATAGGAATTAATTGTAAAGAGGAAAGAAGTTGGCTTTTTTTCAATCCTTTTGCAATGCACCTGGCAGCTTCTCCTGCTGAAAGGCTGCCTTTAAAAGCATTTGGAGCGATAATGATCCGCATAAGCAATGTTAAGAAAATTTTCAGGAAGAGAATAGTAAGGTAAAAAA
>JBQCFI010000474.1:0-4604 GCA_051959325.1 Ginsengibacter sp.
GTAGTACAACCGGGAGATTGAGCAGATAAGTTGCAATAAATAAAAGAAACAAAGGCTAATAAGTAAAGTTTTTTCATGCGAGCGTAATTTTGATGATTTTATTCATTTTAGTAAAGTAAAATAATTTTTACCCAAAGGAACGGTTCTTTTTTTTCAAAAAAAAATAATTTCACATATATAACGGATCAATACAAAAAATCAACTTACTGAATACCTTCCTGCTTTTTAAAAGCATAGGATGTGTTTAATATATATTGGTAAAATTCAGCAAGAGAACTATTTACAACAAAGAAATAAGTAGGCCGGTACATTTTTCTGTATTTTTCAAGCGTATCACCTTTAAGACCAGTGATTCTTGCAACTGTTTTGGAAGAAAAACGATAATCAATATAACGTTCCTGCTCATCCTGCATCAATCGGTTTCTGAAGGCAAGCTGTTGCTTGTTTTTTCTAAATTGAAACATACCGATAAGCGCATCCAGGTCAAGACCGGCAGCACCTCCCGGGTCATACGTAGAATGAATTCCCGGTTTTTCCTCCCCAAATATTTTTGCATACTCCTGCCTGTTTTCCAAAGAATCTCTTTGATACGAACTGGTAAAAACAGTTACAGGATTCAATAATTTATACTTCTCTTTATCTTTTACTCTTACGCGGAGAGCAATATCAAAATCGGTATAATTAGAAATTGATTTTACAGGAAATTTAATCGTCGATTTTCCATTATAAAAAAAGCTGAGAGAATCAGTTTCTGCAGCAAAAATGTGATAAGCGCCGGTGGAATCAGTCATCGTCGTAGCTCCGGAAGTGCTTTGGACCGTGACGTAGGGGATTGCGTATAACTTAGAAGAATCATAAACATTTCCGGAAATCACAACCTGGCCCCACACGCTTGAAGAGGCAAAAACCTGAAATAAAAAATACAGGCGTAAAATTTTTACAATCAGTTTTTTATTCAAAATGAAATGCAATATAAAACAATGACATGGCGAAATTACACGCTGAATTATTTTTAACGTTCGCTTTGTCTCGTTATATCAATGAAAAAATGACAGTTATTTATTCATTTCCTGAAACTAAAATATTCTGTCAACAGAAGAACTAAGCAGAAGAACTAATAATTCAAATTTCTATTTTTTATTTTTAAATCATTCGTGCTTATTGCCAATTCATTCTTTCTCTCAGTTTTAAAATGTGCGCTGTGTGGTGTTTACCATGCCATGCATAAGATTTCAAAAGTTGCCAAAGCGAAAGTTTTATTTTTCTCTCCGGATGATAAACTGTCCTTTGCCATTGCGGTTCATCCATATCTTCCATGCATTGACACCACCTGGCGTGCAAAGCGTGCAGAAGCGTGATCGAAATATTCACCGGTAACTTTTCTGAATCCGGTAAGGTTGCCCAGGCGTCCTGATCATAAGGTTTTATTACAGGATTTTCTTCAGTTAAGCCAAGTTTGAAACGCACATAAGCATTGATGTGGCTATCCGCAACGTGATGAACCAACTGATGAATTGTCCAGCCTCCTGGCCGATAGGGAGTTTGCAATTGCGCTTCATCCAGGTTCTGAACAGCGTATTCAAGATTTGAGGGAAGCATTTTTATTTCATCTATCAATGATCTTTTCAGTTGCTCATTAAATGGACTTTCAAATGCTGATTGTTCATCTTCTTTTCCGATAGGATAACGAAAATCTTCCTCCTGGGCCATAAAGAAATGATTTATTTGTTCACAATATTTAATAATTCTATTTCAAAAATTAGAGCAGAGCCACCAGGAATAGCACCGCCTGCACCTCTGTCGCCATAACCCAGATCTGATGGAATAAATAATTTCCATTTGCTGCCAACGGGCATTAATTCAAGCGCTTCTGTCCATCCGCGGATTACACCGGAAACAGGAATGGTAAGCGGTGTGCCTCTTTTATAAGAATTATCAAACTCTTCGCCGTTGATCAATGTACCGATATAATTCGCCTGAACTGTATCAGTTGCTTTAGGAATTGGGCCGGTTCCTTTGGTGATAATTTCATATTGCAATCCATCAGGCAAGGTAATCACACCTGGCCGCTTCTTATTTTCTTCCAAAAACTTTTTACCGGCTTCTTTAACAGCGCTAACTTTCGTTGCCATGAATTGTTGTAATTTTTGTTGTATGTTCATATTGCATTCGTCTTCTGAAATGGTTAAAGGTTTATTGTTTAAAACGTCATGAAAGGCTTTTGCCACATAATCGGTGTTTATTTTTTCAACACCCATTGTTTTATAATATTCAGCTACCTGTACGCCGATTGAATAACTGAGACTGTCAGTAGGAGTCATTGCTGCTGCCGGTTTGGTGCCAATCTGTTTTGTTTTCGCGACAGGTTTTTTTGTTTGTCCGTAACATACGGAAAACGGTAAAAGGAAAAGAAGAAAGATGGTTTTCATGTTATTTTTTTCTTATAGATGGTTTAAAAAATTAGCCGGCAAATATAGGTTAATCTTCCCTGAAATCTTTACCGGTAAGGTTAATAAAAACATCTTCAAGATTTGCCGATTTTGTTTCTTTCGGCCTTTCAAAACCGGAAGCCACGAGGTCGTCAATTAATTTATCAGGAGATTGCAAGGCGATAATTTTGCCTTCATCCATAATGGCAACGCGATCGCACAAATATTCAGCTTCATCCATATAATGAGTGGTGATAATAACGGTCGTTCCTTCTTTTCTGATGCGTTGAATTAAATCCCACAGATTGCGTCGCGCCTGTGGATCAAGGCCTGTTGTGGGTTCATCCAGGAAAATGATCTTTGGTTTATTGATCAATGTAGTGGCTATCGAAAATCGTTGTTTCTGGCCGCCACTCATTTCTTTGTATTTATTTTTTGCTTTGTCTTTCAGATTCACCATTTCAAGGAGTTTGGTAGGATCTGTTTTCGTATTATACAATCCACAAAAAAGATCAATCAATTCCAATAAATTCAATCCCGGATAAAAACCTGAAGTTTGTAATTGTACCCCGATGATTTTTTTGATTTGTGCAGCGTCGCGATCGAGGTCTAAGCCATCCACGATGATCTTTCCGGAGGTTTTATCGCGAAGTGTTTCTATGATTTCAAGCGTGGTTGACTTGCCTGCGCCATTTGGCCCCAGCAAACCAAATATCTCCCCTTCATATACATCGAAAGAAATACCTTTTACCGCTTCAAACTTGCCATAATTCTTTTTAAGATCTTTAACTGATATAATTGTTTTCATTTTAACTGAATAAATTATTGATTTACTGATTTTATTAAAGTTGAAGGTAAAACCGGCACCTTTAAAGGCTGTCTTCTCTACTTCTGATAGCGGTTTTGTTTGATGCGGCTCAAATAGCTATTTGGTTACTACCAAAACGCTGTGAAAGCCGTAAATGAAAAGTCTTTCTAACTTTCAACCTTTAATAAATAACCTTCAAGTTCTTCCATCATTTTCAAACTGCCGATAAAAAACGGCGTTCGTTCATGCAATTCTTCAGGCACTTTGTCAAGAATTCTTTGTGTGCCGTCAGTCGCTTTTCCTCCGGCTGCTTCAATCATATAAGCCAATGGATTGCATTCGTACAGCAAACGAAGTTTTCCCTTTGGTTTTTCTTTTGTACCCGGATACAAAAATATACCACCACGGATCAAATTCCTATGTACATCGCTCACCATGCTGCCAATGTATCTTTGTGTGTACGGGCCGCCGTTGGTCTTATTTTTTCTCTGGCAGCATTCAATATATTTTTTTATCTCTTCAGAAAAACTATAATAATTTCCGTGATTTACCGAATACATTTTCCCGTTTTCCGGGCATTTTATATTAGGATGACTCAGGCAAAACTCCCCAATGGACTGGTCTAAGGTAAATCCATTCACACCTCTTTTTGTGGCGTACACCAAAATGGTTGATGATCCATAAATAATATAACCAGCTGCTACCTGCCGGTTACCTGCCTGGAGAAAATCTTTTTTGGTAACAGGAGTTCCTTTTTCTGTCACTCTTCTATAAACGCTGAAAATCGTACCGATAGAAACATTTACATCAATATTGCTGCTGCCATCCAGCGGATCGAACATGCAGATATATTTAGAATTTCTGCTGATTTCATTATCAAAAATGACAAAATCATCCAATTCTTCGCTGGCAATTCCGGCACAACTGATACCATGGCGCAATACCCTGGTGAACTGATCATTGGCAAATACATCCAGCAATTTTACATCTTCTCCCTGCACATTCACATCTCCTGTATCACCAAGAATATCCACAAGGCCGGCTTTATTTACTTCCACATTTACCCGTTTTGCAGCAAGACCGATATCTCTTAAAAGTCCCGACAGTTCGCCGGTTGCCTTTGGAAAAGCGCGCATTTCGCGGATCGTGAATTCATCGAGCGTTAATACTTTCCTGTTTACCATAAAAGAATTTTCGTTAGATTTTTTTTGCGAACAAAAATAGGGGATTGTATTTTAGGATTAGAACCCAGTTCTGGCCGTTTAGATGATTTAGAATCCGATTTGAAAAGAAAACAGAAAAAGCGATTATTTATTTGTTGTCTGCAGGAAAAATAAAAAGGTAACTTTTTGCCGCACGGGAATCTG
>JBQCFI010000475.1:0-5543 GCA_051959325.1 Ginsengibacter sp.
GGCGAAACACGCGGATTGGTAGCAATTCCCTGCATCGCTGTAATTCTCATAGATGTGCCCCCAATCGACGAAGATTTCCAAAGATCTCCATTATAACTATAGATCAATGTCTCGCCGTCCGGAGTAAGAGTTGGATAAGAAGCAAAAAATGGATTCGCATTTTGCGCTAGAATGGCTCTCTGCAAACATATCATTGCAAGCAGTAGCAGTAAAAATTTTTTCATTTAGATAATTCGAAAGATTTAATAAGCGAGAAGTAAAAAATAAAAATAGTAAAAAAGATTTGCTGCGCTTTAAAAAAATGATGAATGGGATTTCATGTTATTTGTTCGTTTACTGACCAGTGAACATGCAGCTTAAATTTTTTCCCTAAATTTATAGGCATTAAATTATAATCGTCATGGAAAAAATTCAAATACTTTCGATTGGGCGCGATCCGTTGTTGTTAAAGAAATTGTCCACTTTCATCAACGAAAATCCGCAATGGCAAAGCACTGCCACCGTTGATGACGAAACGGCCATAGAACTTTTTCACCAGCAAAAATTTGATATTATTCTGCTCATTGATCAGATCGAAGGGGAATCGGAGAAAAAGTTCAATTCGCTTTTTTCTTTCAATAATCCTGATCTTATTTTTATTAAGCATGTCGGTGATTCTACTGAAATTCTTTCAAAAGAAATCCAGGAAGCATTGGATAAAAGAAAGAAACCGGTGAACATTGTGGATGATATTTTTAAAGATAAAAAAGAAGATTAGCGTCAAGCTCCGGCTTTCAACTTTCGACTATTCGAGTTCTTCATCAGAAAAAGATTGCGAGCTCAGATTGATCATACTTCCCATCAGATCTTTAAATTCGATTTTCCCTTCCAGCACTTTTTTGCTGATCAGAGAAAAAGTAGATAAACCGTGCAAGACAAATTCCATTAGTAAAGCATTTTCTCTTGCATTTGCACTCGGAAAATGCTTTTTCACCAGGCCATAAAGCCCGTCAACTTTATAAAGCAATTGAATTTTATCATCATCTTTTAAGTCAAAAGAAATGTTCAATTGATTTCCTGCATCAAACCAGCGAGTGATTGCTTTATAGGGATTTTCTTCAACCACAGTTTCCCTTGTTTTTCTTTTTTTATAACTCTCCGGATTTGGAAAATATTTTACAAACTGGGTGCGAATCGCTTTTTGTAATAGATTATAAGCTACCTGGTAAGGACCTTCCTGTTCGCCCTCATAAACTAATTCGATTTTCCCGGTTATGGATGGAATAATCCCGGTAAGATCACTTATCCAAACCTGCGTTTCTTTTTCCTTATTCCTGATTGCCCGCCGTTCTGCAGCGCTCACAGAATTTTCGTAAGCAGAGATGGTAAGCCTTGCCGATACACCACTTTTCTTATCCACAAATTCGCTTCCGCGCGCTTCAAACGCAACCTGTTCGATCAATCTTTTTACCAGGTCGCTTACCTGCACTTTTTTTACCTGGTCGCTGTGCACCGTTGCTTCCTGTTCAGTAATGTACAGCGAATTTTCAATCGTTGTCGGATAATGTGTTAGAATCTGACTTTCGATGCGATCTTTCAACGGCGTAACAATCGCTCCACGATTGGTATAATCTTCGGGATTGGCTGTAAATACGAACATAATATCCAAAGGCAATCTTAATTTGAAACCGCGAATCTGAAGGTCACCTTCTTCGAGAATATTAAACAAAGAAACCTGGATTCTGGCCTGCAGATCGGGCAATTCATTGATCACAAAAATACCACGGTTGCTGCGTGGAATAATGCCGTAATGGATCACTCTTTCATCCGCATAGCTTAGTTTTAAATTCGCTGCTTTTATCGGGTCGATATCTCCAATTAGGTCTGCAACGCTTACGTCAGGAGTCGCCAACTTTTCTCCATAACGTTCACTGCGATGCAACCACGAGATCGGTGTATCGTCGCCTTTTTCTTTTACCAGGTCGCGCGCATATTTGCTCAATGGTTTGAAAGGATCATCGTTCACTTCGCTGCCTTCTACCACAGGAATATATTCATCCAGCAAATCGATCATTTGCCGTGCCATGCGGGTTTTCGCCTGTCCGCGCAATCCTAAAAACAAAATATTATGACGGGATAATAAAGCTCTTTCGGTATCAGGAATTACCGAGTCTTCATAACCGATAATTCCCGGAAAAGTGATTTCTTTTTTGCCAATCTTCTTAATAAGATTCTCACGTAATTCTTCTTTTACTGATCTTGGTTTGTAATTAATTTCTTTTAATTCGCCTAAGGTTTTTATATTTTCTATGTTCATGTTATAATTTCTCTTTTCACTGGTTATTTCCGATTTTTCTTTCTCTTATTGAAGTTACAAACTTTTCAATGAAAGTATCCAAACGGAACAATTCAATAATTTAATAAGGCAACAAGTTAATAAACGGTCTTCCTCTTCCCACTTTCAAAATCCCTGAAGATAAAAGCGCCCAATCTATCCAGCGATGCAAAGAATGCTTTGCCATTATTGGTTTCTGTGAATTCTGTTACAAACCTTTGCAAATAGGGATCGCTGGCGATCATAAAAGTGGTGATCGGAATTTTTAATTTTTTAAATTGAGCTGCAAGATTAAGACAACGATTCAAAATTCTTCTGTCCACACCAAAACTGTTTTTATAATAACGTTTTCCAATCTTCAAACAGGTCGGTTTTCCATCGGTGATCATAAAGATTTGCTTGTTCGGATTTTTTCTTCTTCTTAAAATATCCATCGCCAACTCTAAACCCGCAACCGTATTTGTATGATAAGGCCCAACTTGCAAATAAGGAAGATCTTTTATTTCTACGGTCCACGCATCATTTCCAAAGACAACAATATCGAGTGTGTCCTTTGGATATTTTGTAGTAATTAATTCGCTCAAAGCCATCGCCACTTTTTTTGCAGGCGTAATTCTGTCTTCACCGTAAAGGATCATGCTGTGAGAAATATCAATCATCAAAACGGTAGAAGTTTGCGCTTTAAAATCAGTTTCGCGGATTTCCAAATCATCTTCCTGCATCATAAAACTTTCGGTGCCATGATTGATTTGCGCGTTTCGGATGGATTCAGTAAAATCAATTTGTTCCAAAGTGTCGCCAAACTGAAACGGCCTTGTCTCCGGATTGATCTCATCGCCATTTCCAGGTTTGAAGGTTTGATGATTGCCGGTTTTTGATTTTTTTAATTTGCCAAAAATCTCTTCCAGGCTGCGTTTGCGGATTCCCTGTTCAGTTTTTGGAGTTATTTTTATTTCACCCTTTTGGTTGTTTTCATCAATATAGCCTTTGTCTTTCAACTCATCAATAAAATCACCCATTCCATATTCGTTGTTCGTGAGTTCATATTGTTTATCCAACTCGGTGAGCCAGCTCAAAGCTTCCCCTACATCGCCGCTGGTGTAAGTTAGCAATTGCATGAAAATATCCAGCAGATTCTGAAAAGGTGTTTTATTATTTTCGTTTGGGTCGTATTTGGAAAAATGATGGAGTCGCATGTGATTGAACGTTGAAAGCTGAAGGTGCCAAACATTGAAAATTGTCCGTGTAACCTTCAACAGGTTCCCTGCAAGTTACTCAACAAATGTTTTTCCAAAAAACGCGGTCTGTTAAAAAAAACAGGAGCAAAGGCATAAAAAAAAGGAGCAACTTTTTGTTACTCCTCAATAATTTTTTATGTACCGGTTTAAATTGATTATTTTTTACTTCCGTGTTCATCAGAAACGGTCAGTTTATGGCGCCCTTTTTTTCTACGGCTTGCCAAAACTTTACGGCCATTTGCGGTTGACATGCGCTCCCTGAAACCATGTACACTTTTGCGACGACGCTTGTGCGGCTGGTAAGTACGTTTTTTTCCTGGCATTGTTTAATGTTTTTCCTTTTAAATAAAATTGTTTCCATCTTCTCAGCCGGGCACCATCCCTGCTGCTTGTGAAAGGGCTGCAAAAGTAATAAAATATTTTTGTTTTTTTCCAGACGGAAAAGATTTTTTGCCACCAATTTCCCGAATTAACACGAATAAGCAAATTAGCATAGCCGAAACGGATTTCCCCATTAACAGGAAGAAAAATTAGAGAAGTGAGCCACTGATTACAGAGACTGGCAGTGATTAAAAAAATTTGGAGCAGCAAATCAACAAATAACCGGATTTTGTTTTTAGAAATATCACAAATCGATATGTTTTGAACTTACCTTTTCTCCAAAAAATATTTCAGAATGTTTATTAAAATCTTCTGCGGAATCTGTTGTATAAAATTCTAAAGCCGCATTTTTACTACATTTAGATTCAATTTCAGGATGACGGATTAAATAATCCTGCAAACTTTGGGCAACAATATTTCCCTGCGAAACGACTTTAATATTTTCCGGCAAAAACTTTGCAATTTTTTTTAGAAGTAATGGATAATGTGTACAAGCCAATAAAACGGCATCTATTTCAGATGATTTCTGCAACAAAATATCCAGATCTTTTTTGATAAAAAAATCTGCTCCGTCAGAATTGTATTCATTATTTTCTACCAACGGAACCCACATCGGACAAGCGTGTTGATATACTTTGATTCCCGGAAAAGATTTTTCAATCTCGATCAGATATGATTCAGATTTTACGGTTCCTTTCGTACCCAGAACTCCTATATTCCTTGAGGAAGAATAATTTCCAATAATCTCTGCAGTTGGCCTAATTACTCCCAGCACTCTTTTTTCTCTATCAAATTGAGGAAGATATTTTTGTTGAATCGTTCTCAAAGCCTTTGCTGAAGCAGTATTGCAAGCAAGAATAATGAGCGGGCAATTTTGCATGAACAACCATTTCACCGATTGCAAAGTGTATTCATAAACGGTGTCAAAAGAACGCGGACCGTAAGGGGCCCTTGCATTATCTCCAAGGTAAATAAAATCATATAGCGGCAGCAAACTTTTTATTTCTTTTAAAATCGTAAGCCCGCCATAGCCGGAGTCAAATACGCCGATCGGAGATTTCTTCATTTTCCAAAAATAAACAAGCCACCCGGTTTAATGAGTGGCTCGATAAAATTTTCTTTATTCCTTGATTATTTTTTTGCCGGGCTTGTTGTTGACGGTTGTTTTAAACCGAGTTTTTTGATCACCAACGGGCCTAAGTCATTTGTAGAAGGCATCACAATCAAAGCTTCTCTTGGCATCACATAAGTATAGCCATTTTCTTTTGCTACTTCTTCTATTGCATTCTGCAATTTCTTCTGAATTGGGGCAGACAGCTCCTGCCTTTTTTGTTCAAAATCATTTTGAATTTTTTGTTGTTCACCAGCCAGCTCCTGGCTTTGTTTCTGAAGGTCACTTCTTTTTACTTCTTTCAGGATTGGGCTCATTGTAGCTGAATCTTTTATAAATTTTTGTAAAGACTCATTAATAGCGTTTTGCTTGTCTTGTGCGTTTTGATACAAAGATTGCTGGTACTGGTCAAGCTGTTGCTGAACAGTGGCAGCTTCAGGCATTAGCTGAATGATTTCGTCAGCGCTTATGTAGCCAATCTTTTGAGCGTTAGTGGTTG
>JBQCFI010000476.1:0-4717 GCA_051959325.1 Ginsengibacter sp.
GGCCAATATCACCCCTGATAAAGAAACCGGAATTGGCACCTGGACTGCTGAACAGTTTGTAACGAGATTTAAAACCTACTCAAATCCTGCTAATATTGCGGAAATGGGCGCTACTGATGTAAATACGATCATGCCGTGGACCATGTTCGCAGGAATGGATACGTCAGACCTGCGTTCTATTTATGCTTATCTGCAAACCGTGAAACCAATAAAAAATCATGTGGATCATTTTGTAGCGGTTACAGAGCAAAAGAAATAATACGGCCTCCGATATAACTTTTTGGTTATTATTTTTAAAAAAGGGTGAGAAAACTGCTTCTCCCCTTTTTTCGTTTTAAGAGTTTAATATCTGTCAATTAAATACTACCATCTTTATTTAATAATAATCTAAAGGCCAATGTGTAAATATTAGATGGGATACCGGCAGAAAAACACTGTCGCCTATAGAGTAATTATATTCGGTATAAAAACAGAAATCCCGGTTAAAAGTTCTTTTACCGGGATCACGTCGCGAATTAGACAGGAAAATAAGATCTTACAATTTGAACCCGATTGTAGCAACGATATTTCCTGCATTATTTTTTAAATAAGCAGGAACATTTGGTTTGTCTTGCAGCACGTACGGATAATGAATATCTTTAGCGATCGCATAAACGTAGGTGAGATCCATGAAAAAGCCACGGTTTCTGTAACCTATTCCACCGGTTACTTTCATCACACTCGATGTTTCTCTCTCATAAGGATTGCCGTAATAAGCGCCACCAAGCCTCACCATAAAAGTGTTAAATTTCATTTCTCCGCCAAGACGCGCATTGAAGGCATTTTTATAAAGATTGTTCATTGTTTTGTTTAGAGAACTAAAATAACTGGCAGCATCCTGGTTGTTACTTACATCCCGGAACGACATCCCTTTATAATTCACATATTCAACATCTGCGGTAATAAATCCGTGCTGGTTTTGCACGTTTTCCGGATTTGCAGCGAATAAATATGAGCCACTTAAAATTAACCGCATGGGAGTAGTGAGATTGTATTTTGTCTGCAGTGGCTGCCCGTTGCTGAAATCTGTATTGCTTTGATGCCATTTGCCTCTTCCCTCCAAATCTGTAATTACTTCGATGGTATAATCGTCGGTAAGCTGGTACCAGGTTGGAGTATGAATGGCAAGCCCAATTCTCGCTTGTTCGGCCGGTTTGTAAATGACCCCAAATTTTCCATTGACGCCTATACCTTTTGTAGTCAAAGTTTCATTGGCTTCAAAATTATTAAAGTCGTTATTTGAGTTTCCTGAAGCATCACTTTCTTTGTAAGACGCATTGCGGTTGTATCTTAGGAAAGGAAAGGAAAGCGATCCCCCAAAATACCATTTGTCTTTTACGCTTAAACCTGCGCCAATGGAAGCATCAGTGATGCCGCCGGTGGTATTAATGGTATTTTCCTGTGTAAGACCGGTTGCAGGATTGGCGACAGTACTGTATCCTGTTACGACGCTATCTGCATTATAGACCGGGTCGATCAGGTAGGTATTAAACGCAAGGCTGGCACCGTCAGGATAATTATTCGCTGCAGCATTCGGATCACTTACTTTGTCATTAGCCAGCTGTTCCAGGTATTTTTCAGAAAAGGAAGAATTGGTATTTTTTCCTTTGTAATAGATATGATTGTTGAAATCTGCTACACGATTCACACCAAAGCCAATCGAAAAGTTTTTTACACTGCTGTTATTTTGGGAGGGAGAAGACAATACAAAACCGGTTGCGCCGAGATTGAAACTATTGCCGGTAGCGCTTTCGGGGTTACCCAGGTAGGTAGAATGGGAATTTTTCAGAGAAAATGATGGTGTCACCACAAAATCTCCTGTTTTATAAAATCCCAGCCCGGCAGGGTTGATAAACAACGATGTAAATTCTCCCCCAAGAGATCCGCCCGCACCTCCGATAGCCTGGTTGCGTGCCGTTCCCCCCGGCTGCGTTAAATACGAATAGCGCAGGGCATCGGCAGGTTCCTGTGCGTAAGAAAAAGTAATTGCCAATGAAAAAAACAGGATTAAAAAAATTGCCTTCATAGTAAACGAATAAATAATTGAATTTCTGATTCTGTAGTCAGAATGATTAGATTAATAAAAAGGGGTTTTGAAAAAGGGATGAAAAATCATCCCTTTTTTATAAATTTTCTATCTTCTGAAACTCCTGACAGGAGCGCTGTTGCTGTTGCTGTTGCCGGAAGAGGAAGATGGACTACTTTCTGATGGCGTAAATGATCTTACCGGAGCCTGGTTCTCAGAACGGTTATAATTGTTGTTATTATAAGTTCTGTTGCTTTCGGTATTTCTGTAAACGCGTGTATTATTATTACTGTTCGGTGGATTATACGTATTTCTTTCAGATGGAGTAAATACCCTTCTGATGACGTTACCAACTCCGCTACGCCTTACCGGTGCTGACGTTTCGGTGGTTGAACTCCTCACAGGTATGGAAGTACCTGGCTGCGAAACTCCATCCGGCCGAAAATTTCCGCGAACACCTGAATTACCGGTATGATTATAAGCGTTCAAATTATACTTTCTCGCTCCCCTGTTTGTATTTATACTTCCACCGGATAAGAAAATGGGAGAATAACCATAAGGATTGTATCCATAACCATAGCCGAGACTGTATGGGCTATAAAAACTATATGGACTGTAGAAGCTATATGGATTGTAAAAAGCAAAATCATTATACATATAAGGACTGTAATAAGGGCTGCTGTAAAGTCCTTTCATGCCATACGGACTGTATGCATAGGAATCATAATAAAAGGGATTATTAAAAGCATTATAAGGATAAAGTGAGTAAGGGCTGTATCCATATCCCATACTAAAAGTTATCGAATTGCGATAGATCGGATTTTCAATCCCCCTGCGGATGTCATTCTCTTCATCATCGTTTCTGTAACTGTAAGAATTTTGATCCTTTTCACTTACAGTGCTCACATAAGTATTTTGTTCCGGAGCCGGTGAATAATAAACATCATCGGGAGTCTGTCCGGAACGATAGGCGGTTGTACAACTGCCAAGAGCAGCCAAGGCGCCAACAAGAAGTAAATGTTTTATTTTCATGGCTTTAAGTTTTAAAAAAGTTTAAAGATGAAGGGTTATTTTTGCAGTCATCTTACTGTAAATTTAAGAAGATTCCCTGATTATTTAAGGAATGTTTTTATGAACGGTGTTAAATTAATGTAAACACCGGAAGTGGTATGAGAAAAAGATGTAAGTAGCAAACGAAGAGATATTCAGCCCGGTTCAATGGTTGGTGTCTTTACCGATCACAGGCGTGGTTGGTGTCCTCACCGGCCATTTTGTTTCTGGTGTTTCAGCCGTGATCGATGTGAGGCCAAGAGCCGTAGGCTCGGAGCATTTTGTAACAACGGATTTTAATCCGTTGCAGCCGTGGCCGGTATCTTCACCGACCACACTAAACGCCGTAGTTCGTGTCTTCACGAACCGTGCAGCCGTGGTTTGTGTCTTCACGAACCACACAAAAGACAATTAAAAGAAAAGTAAATGAGTAAAGAAATTACGAGTCGCCAACAGGATTATTCCCAATGGTACAACGATTTGATCTTAAAAGCGGGACTCGCAGATTACAGCGCCGTTCGCGGCTGCATGGTCATCAAACCATATGGTTTTGCCCTTTGGGAAAAAATGCGCGATCAGTTAGACAAAATGTTCAAAGAAACGGGCCATCAAAACGCCTATTTCCCATTATTTATTCCAAAAAGTTTTTTGAGCAAGGAAGCAGCGCATATAGAAGGATTTGCCAAAGAGTGTGCTGTTGTCACCCACTACAGGCTGAAAAATGATCCGGAAGGAACCGGAATCATTGTAGATCCCGAAGCAAAATTGGATGAAGAACTGATTGTGCGGCCCACCTCGGAAACGATCATCTGTAATACTTACAAAACATGGATCCAGTCGTATCGCGATCTGCCCCTGCTCATCAATCAATGGGCGAATGTAGTGAGATGGGAAATGCGTACGCGGTTGTTTTTGCGCACGACGGAGTTTCTGTGGCAGGAAGGACATACGGCCCACGCGACTGCCCGGGAAGCAATAGATGAAACGATGCAGATGCTGAATGTGTATGCAGAATTTGCTGAAGAATGGATGGCGATGCCGGTGATTAAGGGCGTCAAAAGTATCAATGAGCGTTTCGCGGGGGCAGTAGATACGTTTAGTATCGAAGCGCTGATGCAGGATGGAAAAGCCCTTCAGTCCGGTACTTCCCATTTCCTCGGGCAGAATTTTGCCAAAGCCTTTGATGTTAAATTCAGTGATAAAGAAAATAAGCTGGATTATGTGTGGGCTACAAGCCGGGGTGTGAGTACGAGATTGATTGGTGCGTTGGTGATGGCCCACAGCGATGATGACGGATTGGTTCTTCCTCCAAAGCTTGCTCCCATGCAGGTTGTTATCGTTCCTATTTATAAAAACGATGAACAAAAAACCGCGATCGATGAAAAGGTTCATGCGATAATGCAAGATTTTAAAGCGCTCGGTGTTTCTGTAAAATATGATGATGACGACAGCCGTCGCCCAGGATGGAAATTTGCAGAATATGAAATGAAAGGTGTGCCGGTGAGAATTGCGCTTGGTGCTCGCGACCTGGAACAAAATGTTGCAGAAGTGGCACGACGTGATACAAAAACAAAAGAATCAGTTTCACTTGATGGAATTGCC
>JBQCFI010000477.1:0-4557 GCA_051959325.1 Ginsengibacter sp.
ACTTGTTGATCACTCCCTTTCTCTTTAGCCACATTAGTTTTAATTTTTCAAAAAGTCCAAATTTTCCGTGAAAATGTTGAAAGATCTGGTTCAGTTCCGGCAGATTGATCCAGAATGCGATCGGCTCATTTTTATGATAAACAAACCAAATAAGTTTTTCGTCAATGACCGGTTTCATGGATTTAAACATCTTATAAGCAACTTCTTTGTTCATTTGTTTGTTGCCTTCATGTTTTGCCCACGCTTTATTATAAACTTCACAAAAATCATCCGCAAATTTTTTTAGATCGCCTTTTTTTAAATGGGCTGCAGAAAAGTCGGGAAGTGAATCATATTTTTTGTGCTGCTCACTAAATTTTTCATTCAATTGTGTATCCACAAACATGTGCCAGCAGATCTGGTGATAAAAAACTTTAAATCCATAATTTTCAAACAAGGTTTGATAATAAGGAAGGTTATAATTCATTAAATATATCGGTGGTTTAAAACCTTCCACTACAAGGCCCCACCACCGGTCGCGCTCGCCAAAATTTATGGGTCCGTCCATTGCTTGCATGCCGCGTTGCAACAGCCAGTGTTTGCTTACATCAAACAGCATATCTGCGGCATTTTGATCATTAATGCATTCAAAAAAACCAATGCCGCCGGTCTTTTGTTCATCGCCTTTGTTCCTATATTTTTTATACACAAAAGCAGCGATCCTTCCAATCAGGTTTCCATCTTCATGTTTTAAAATCCAGCGCTGGCATTCTCCAAAACGAAATGCTTTATTTTTTTTTGTATCGAAGATATCCTGAATGTCTTTATCGAGCGGTTGAATAAAATTTGGATCGTCTTTATAAATGATTAACGGAACTTTTAAAAATTCACGCGCAGAAGCAGTATCGGAAACCAGGGAAAGTTGCATCATTGAAAAATTAAAAACAGTAAATAACAATTGAAAACACGATATTCAAAAATGCTGTTTTTTTGCCGGTTTACTTAAAAAATTTCTTTAATGAAAAGATAATTTTAAAAGGTGAACTGATTTTAAAGCTTTATTTGAACAGGTGCTCAAAAAAAATAAAGGCTGTGATTAAAATTTTAGCCCCTGAAATTTAATTAATTATCTTTAAAATTTTTTAAAAGATCCGCAACTGACTGCGTGGTAAAAATGAAGAATTATTTTATGAACCGAAAAGATTTTCTATCTGCTGTAGTTCCTTTGGCAACTTTTACAAGCGCTTTTACGAGTCAAACATCTTCTTCAAGAACGCATCGTTTAAAAAAAATTCCTCCTTATTTAAAAAAAGGAGATAGCATCGGAATTTGTTGTCCATCAGGATACATTAGCCTGGAGGAATGCCAGCCGGCAATAAAAAAAATGGAGGAATGGGGTTTTAATATTCGTATCGGCACGACAGTCGGATTAAGAGATTTTACATTTGCCGGAACCGATGAAGAGCGTGCACAAGATTTGCAGCAAATGATGGATGATCGTTCTATAAATGCAATCATGTTGGGCAGAGGCGGTTATGGTGCGGTAAGAATTATTGATAAAATTGATTTTACAGAATTTGAAAAAAGACCGAAATGGATGATTGGTTTTAGCGATGCCACTGTGTTTCATTGTCACATCAATCACAATTATGGAATCGCTACGCTTCATTCAAAAATGTGTAATAGTTTTCCGGATGATTTTTCAAAAGCGGACCAAACGCAAATTGATTCCATTGATTCTATCAGGCAATGCCTTGCTGGTGAAAAAATGATTTATAAAAGATTGCCTCTTGCTCAAAACCGCAGCGGTGAAGGCATTGGACCATTGGTAGGTGGAAATTTGTCGATTATAGAACAGGTAACAGGAAGTATTTCGAATCTTCATACAGAAGGGAAAATTTTATTTATCGAAGATGTAGGGGAATATCTTTATAAAATTGATGGCATGCTTTGGAATTTGAAACGAAGTAAAAAATTAGATCGTTTGAAAGGATTGATTGTGGGCGAATTCAGAATAAAACCGGATGATCCGGGAGAAGAATTTGGAAAGACGATTTATGAAATGGTGATGGAAAAAGTGCAAAAATATCATTACCCGGTTTGCTTTGATTTTCCGGTAGGCCATGTGAAAGAAAATTATGCATTGAAATGCGGAGTAAAGCATAAACTAACCGTTTCAAAAAACGAAAGCATTTTGAAGGAATTGTAAACGCCCGATTTCGAACATTAAAAATTAAAATTGAATATTGGAGATTGTAATGCCGTTAGCTCATTCACAATTCACTATTCACAACTTACTATTCAGGAAATGACAATCATACCACCTTATTTAAAACGCGGAGATACAATTGGAATTGTTTGCCCGGCGGGTTATATGCCTTTTGAAAAAGCAGAAACATGCATTGAAACCCTTACTGGATGGGGATTCAAAGTAATTCCGGGAAAAACATTGGGACATCAATACAATTATTTTTCGGGTACCGATAAAGAGAGGCTCGAAGATTTGCAACAGATGGTGAATGATAAAAACATTGATGCCATTTTATGTGGAAGAGGTGGTTATGGAACGGGAAGAATTATAGATCAGGTTGATTTTTCTGGATTTGTAAAACATCCTAAATGGATCATTGGTTTTAGTGATATTACCTTATTGCATTGCCATTTATTTTCCAATTATCATATTGCTTCTTTGCATGCTCCCATGGCTGCAGCCTTCAATGATGGGGAATATAAAAATCAATATATTGAAAGCCTGCACGCTGCTTTGCTTGGCAAAAAAGCTGACTATACTTCTGATGCTCATCCTTTTAATCATCAGGGAAATGGATCTGGCATTTTAGTCGGTGGCAATTTATCTCTTTTGGTTAACGCAATTGGTACTTCCTCAGATATCAAAACAAAAAATAAAATTCTTTTTATTGAAGAAATCGGTGAATACATTTATGGAATTGACAGAATGATGTATCAATTAAAACGAAGTGGAAAACTCAATCATTTAAAAGGCTTGATCTTTGGCACTTTTTCAGAGATGAAAGATACCACTATTCCTTTTGGCAAAACGGTAGAAGAAGTGATAAAAGAATTGGTAGAAGAGTATGATTATCCTATTTGCTTTGGTTTTCCTGTGGGGCATGATAAAGAAAATTATGCCTTGAAAATTGGCGTAAAATATTCATTAACCGTACAAAACGATTTAGTGAAGATGAAAGAGAAATGACGTGTATATTTTATAATCAGCAAAGCAAGAAATAATCAGAAATCGTATTTGCAGATCATTTTGAAAAGCCAGAAGAAGATTATTGAAATGTAAACAAAATTTAAAAAATGGATCAGAAATTTGATGTAGAACAATTTAATACTATCGTGCAAAACAGGCGCAGCATTTATCCTTATCAGTTTGCAAAAGGCGAAAAAATTGCAGACGAAATTATTTGGCAAATTTTGGATAATGCCAACCGTGCACCGACGCATAAACTTACAGAACCGTGGCGTTTCAAAGTTTTTAGTGGAGAAGGTTTACAGCATTTTGCAGATTTACAAACGGAAATTTATACAAAATATGCAGGTGAAAAATTTAAAGAAAAAAAACTAAAAAATTTAAGGGAATATCCCTTGATGTCTTCGCATGTTATTCTGATCGCGATGAAAAGAACTGCATCTGTAAATATTCCTGAAATAGAAGAAATCATTGCAACTGCCTGTGCGGTTGAAAATATTTATTTATCAGTTAGTGCCTACAATCTTGGCGGCTATTTATCTACCGGTGGCATTACCTATATCGGAGAAGCAAAAAGCTATTTTAATTTAGAGGAGAATGATAAAATAATAGGTATTTTTTATCTTGGTTGTATTGAAAATATTGCCAATCCTTTATCTAAAAGACAACCGGTAAAAGAAAAAGTAGCATGGATTACGAAGTAAACTTTATTACAAATAAATTTGATTTTCAGCGAACAAATAAATAGTTTGAATTTTTACTCAAAAAGAAGCCAAGGTCTTATGCGGCAGCCATTTTCAAACATTCATCCGAACAATTTCTGCCGGCTATAGAGCATTGCCTACAATGTTCACTTTCGTGTTTGCCGCATTCAATCGAGCATTCATTACAAATATCAGCACAAATAATACAAATATCTTTTGCGCGTTCGCTTCCAAGACTCATCAATTGGGCTGATAAATAACAGATCGCTGCGCATTCCATATCCAGTTGAATACACTTTCCCATCATCTTTATATCATTCTCAGCAGCGCAGCATGAGGCGCAATGATTGCAAAGAGAAGCGCAGGTCATACACGCTTCAATGCAAGGTTTGTATGAATTATAACTGTGCATAAATTTAATTTTCAATCACACACACAACAAATGTTCCAGTATAGAAACTGAATATGGCTGAAACTTAATTTTACACTTTACATCTTAAATAGACAGAAGAAATTGACGGAAGAAATTTGTATGAAGTGGCTATAGTAAACGGATGAATATGCCGGATTCTTTATTCTTTCGTTATCTAAAGAAATAAGGCTTCTTCTTTTTCATGAACGGGTATTTGACGAATAAAATCATCATAAGATTCATCG
>JBQCFI010000478.1:0-19687 GCA_051959325.1 Ginsengibacter sp.
TGTTCAATAAGTGGCGAGAGTACAGGTATCTTTTTTTAAGCAGGGACGAGAGTAAGTTTTAGCTGTTTCAAAAGCAAGTGCAGGATAGTGTTCTAAAGAATAAATAGGGTTCTAAAAAATAAAATAATATTTTAGCAGAACACTATCCTTTGCTGTAAAGATCAGTACTGACAAAAAGAGAAATACTTCCCGGACTTAAAAAAAGTATATTGTGAAAAATTAAAAAGCGGATCAATAGAAAAGAGATGATGTTTGTGAATGGTGAATTGTGAGTTGGAGTGATGAATTGTGTATTGTATCAGCAAAGGAAGAAATAACCGGTTTTTGTTTTTCGCGGTTTCAAATAAAATTAATGTATCCCTATCACAATAAGATCAAACAAAGAATAAAAAACGGTGAGTTGATCAACTATGAGTTTGTTGAGGAATACAACAAGATCCGTCCTTGTTTGCTTTTGTATTTTAAAACGGAACCTTTTGTAAAACCCATCCGCGAACACCGCTTTGCAGAATATGAATCTGTTTTAAAAGATTTTCAAATGATTACCAGGGATAAGAACAGGTCATAAAAAAACCAGTTCGTGTTTCCACGAACTGGTGCAACAAACCAACAAACATCTTGAATTCCTGATTTTGATTCTTTAATTTCCGGGCACGTCAAATCCGCCTTCAGGTGAGGTTGGCTCAAGGACATCTTCCACTTCTGCAGGATTTTCAAAATCAATTCCTTGTCTTTTTAAAACTCCTTTTACAAAAAATGCAAAAAAGGTAATGTAGGCATAACAGATCAATGGAATCCAGTATGATTCATGAATTCCTGATCCGACGACTGTACTTCTTGATTCCAGGAAATCGGCCAATTTTCCCTGGATTGGTGGAATAACCCCACCTCCCAAGATCATCATGATCAAAAAAGCAGAACCCTGTGTGGTATATTTTCCCAAACCGGCAACGGATAAAGTAAAGATAGCGGGCCACATGATCGAACAGAATAATCCACCGCTGATAAATGCATAAATGGCAACTTTTCCGGTCGTTGCTAATCCAATAGCCATCGCTATCACGCCCAATAAACCAAAGACCATCAACATTCGTGCGGGCTTGTCTTTACTTACATAAAAAGCGCCGACCTGTATCAACACGCAAATAATGTAATAGTAAAGAATGTTTACATCATAACCGGAAAGAGAATTTACAAGCAACACAATCGCAAACGCAATCATCGGAACAACAAATGTGAGTATTTTTTTTGTTGATTCTTTTAGCTCGAATGCTGAAATAGAACCTACCCAGCGGCCGATCATCAAACTTCCCCAATACATCGAAATATAAAGCGCAGCCTGTGATGAAGGAATGCTTCCGAATTCCGGCTTGCTTAAAAGATCACTGATATTACTTACGATCGTTACTTCTGTCCCAACATAAAGAAACAGAGCCAGCATGCCCAAAACCAACTGGGGATATTTCATTGCGCCCCATCCTTCGGCATTTCTTTTGGCCCGTAAATTTGAAATGATAAGTGTGAGCACAACGACTGCCAGCGCGCCGAACAACCATTTCACGCGGTATGTTTCCATCGCGATTCTTTCCGCATCAGATGCATTGGCAAGATCAACTTTATAACTGCTGAAAACGGGCACAAACATGATGATGAGCAGGCCCGTCATTATTAATAATGAATACAAAGCTTTATTTGCTTTTTCTGTTTTTTCTGTAGAAATGCCATGAGGCACTTTTTTGGAAAACTGGAACAACAATGCAGCAGCAATAAATAAAATACCAACGCCACTGTACAAAACAATTACTTTGCTGAGGCTCAATCCTGCAATTTGCTGATCGGTAATTGCAGCAGTAGTTCCAAACAAAGCAAACGCCACAACCAGCGGCCCGATCATCGTTCCAAAAGAATTAACACCGCCTCCAAGATTCACACGGCTGTTCCCGGTAGAAGGATCGCCGAGCACAATTGCGAAAGGCTGCGCCGCTGTTTGTTGCAGTGAAAATCCAAGCGCCACAATAAATAAACCTGCAAGCATTCCTACAAATGCATTTGCATTCACAGCAATGATCATCGCCACAGCACCGATTGCAGAAAATAATAAACCATATACAATGCTTTTTTTATAACCCCATTTTGCAACAAGGTCCTTTCCACCAAACGAACTGTAAGCAAAGAGTGCAAGCGCGCCAATATAATAAGCAAGATAAAAGGCAAAGTCAATTAGCTGGCTTTGAAATTGATCCAGGTTAAAATAGTGTTTACAAAAAGGAATGAAAACGCTGTTGCCGGCAGCAATAAATCCCCAGAAAAAAAACACAACGACCAAAGTGCTTAACGCCCCGTAATTAGTGGGTTGTAATTTTCCGGTAGTAACAGTTTTTGTTTTTGGTAAATTGATGGAAGGAGTGGCCATTGAAATTTTAGTTTTAGAATGCAAATTAAAGATGAAAATAAAAGATTTTTTCAAGACAGGCCATTTTTATTAATAATTTTTTATTCAGAAAAATGATGCTTAATTTGAAACGCTAATTCAGTTGTATGGAAATAATTCATGTAAGTGCAGAATGTTACCCAATGGCAAAAGCAGGCGGACTGGGCGATGTAGTGGGTGCTTTGCCAAAATATCAAAACAAACTGGGGCATATCGCGAAAGTGGTAATGCCCATGTATCGCACTAAATTTTTGTACAATCATGAGTTTGAAGTGGTTCATAAAGGCGCTTTTGGAATGGCGCATTACTGGTTTGAATATACGATCATCAAAGAAGCAACCAATGTGTTGGGCTTCGATTTGTATCTCGTTGATATCAATGGTTTGCTCGATCGCGCAAAAATTTACGGTTATGATGACGATACCGAACGCTTCACTGCTTTTCAAATTGCTGTAGTAGACTGGATGAGCAAATGGCATCATCATCCTGATATTGTACATGTACATGATCACCAGGCGGGACTGGTTCCTTTTATGATGCAACATTGTTTTGCTTATAAAAATTTGTCTTCTATTAAAACCATTCTTACGATTCATAATGCACAATACCAGGGCTGGATCGACTGGAGCAAATCAAATTATATTCCTGATTGGGATAAATGGAAATGGGGATTGCTGGAATGGGACAACACGATCAACAGTCTTGCCTCTGCGATCAAATGCGCTGCAAAAGTGAACACGGTAAGTCACGGCTATCTCGAAGAATTAATGTATTCGGCAAACGGGCTTGAAAAATTATTTCAGTATGAGAGAGGAAAATGTTTTGGAATTTTAAATGGAATTGACACTGAAGTATGGGATCCGGAAACTGACAAGTATCTTGACGAAAAATATGGCTTGAATGATTTCGTTGAGAAAAAACGGGCGAATAAAAAAGAATTGTGCGCCCGGTTTAACCTGGAGGAAAACAAACCTTTGATCATTTTTATTGGAAGGCTTGTTGGGGAAAAAGCCGCGGATTTATTGCCCCAGGTTATTGGCGATTCTATTTATTTTATGGAAGGTAAAATGAATTTTTTGGTTTTGGGAAGTGGTGATCCTTATATTGAATTTCAATTAAGCAATTTGCACATCCACCTCTTTGGATATTACAATACTCAAATCGGCTACAATGAAAAGCTAAGCCATGAAATGTATGCAGGCGCTGATTTTTTAATGATGCCAAGCAGGGTAGAACCGTGCGGTTTGAATCAAATGTATGCGTTGCGCTATGGAACAATTCCAATCGTCAGGCGGACCGGCGGATTAAAAGATACGGTAAAAGATTTTGGTGATCCGGATGGTTTTGGCATTTGTTTTAATACCGCTTCTGTTGGTGATATTTGTCATGCGGTTTACCGTGCTACTGAATTGTATGACCAGCCGGAGAAGATGAATCAAATTATACAGCACATCATGCAGATTGATCACAGTTGGGAAAGAAGTACCGAAATTTATTTGAATTTGTATCGGGCTTGAATGTTGCAAGTTGAAGGTTGATGGTTCAATGTTGAAGAACGAAATTATAAACTTAAAATAAAATGCAAACTAATATGTGGATCAGTAAATCAGTAATTGCAGTGATACTCGGTGGTGGAGCAGGTTCAAGGTTATATCCGCTCACCCGACATAGAAGTAAACCCGCTGTGCCAATAGCAGGTAAATATCGCTTGGTGGATATTCCGATTTCCAATTGCATTAATTCAAATATCAACAGGATTTTTGTGCTTACTCAATTTAATTCTGCTTCTTTAAATAAGCATATAAAAAACACCTACCAGTTCAGCAATTTCAGCAGCGGATTTGTTGACATTCTCGCGGCAGAACAAACACCAGAAAGTTCTGAATGGTTCCAGGGAACTGCCGATGCGGTGCGCCAGTCATTGCGTTACCTGGCCAGTCTTGAGTACGATCATGTGCTTATTTTATCAGGTGATCAGTTGTATCAAATGGATTTTGGAAATATGTTTCGTACGCATGCAAAAGAAGGCGCAGACATTACGATCGCTACCATTCCGGTTACTGAAAAAGAAGCCACAGAATTTGGTATATTAAAATCCAATGAAGAGAACCGAATTGTTTCTTTTATAGAAAAACCGGGTTTGGATATTTTACCTGATTGGGTCAGTGATACAAAAGAAGATATGCAAAAAATGGATAGAAATTACCTGGCTTCCATGGGAATTTATCTTTTTAAAAAAGAAGTATTAATTGATTTGCTGGAAAATCAGAAAAAAGACGCTACTGATTTTGGAAAAGAAATTATTCCGTTTGCGATCAAAGATCATGATGTTTGCAGTTACCAATACGGCGGCTATTGGACAGATATTGGAAATATTTCTTCGTTCTTTGAAGCGAATCTTGCACTTACACAGGAGCTTCCTCCATTCAATCTTTTTCACAACGAGCAAAAAGTTTATACACGGCCCAGAATGTTGCCACCTGCAAAAATCAGCGGAAGTTCATTGCTAAATACTATTGCGGGCGATGGTTGTATCATTCATGCCGAACGGATGGAAAATTGTGTTATTGGTATCAGAACAAGAATTGGATATGGAACAAAAGTTTTCCGTTGTTATATCATGGGAAGCGATTATTATGAAACGATTGAAGAAATGAGCTTCGATACAGAAAAGGGAATTCCAAAATTAGGCGTCGGGGATAATTGCTACATCAATAATGCGATCATTGATAAAAACGTGCGGATTGGCAATAACGTAAGGATCAATGGTGGAGGCCATCTTCAAAATAATGACCATGAATTGTACACGATCAAAGATGGAATCATTGTCGTCAAAAAAGGAGCCATACTTCCGGATGGTTTCGTGATCGAGTAATGTTTTATTCTTTTATTGTCACATTGTTTTATTGTTTGATTATTCGTTACAAACACAATATTCAAACAATAAAGCAATTTAACGATGTGAAATATTGGTTCTGCCCACAAAATATAATTTGCACTTTTTTCTTTCTTTACTGAAAACCCTATTCACGGATTACACTAATAGGTAATTGACCATTCAATACTTATTGATCCATCTTCGTTTTGCCTACAAAATATAAATTGCACTTTTTGGTGCTTTGCTGTGGAATTATCTAATTCTTGATTTTAATTCAGAACTCACCCTCACCCTTACCATTCATCCCTGGATAATGAATTTCATAAAATTTCCTTAAGGAAACTTTGGTGACGTAAAAAGTTTCCTTAGTTTTGCGCCCGTTATGGAATTAAGAGACAGAATCAAACAAAAAGCAGATGAACTTTACCGCCGTTATGGAGTAAAGTCGGTAACGATGGACGAGATTGCTTCTCAACTTGGCGTTTCTAAAAAAACGATCTACCAGTGTTTTTCGGATAAAAATGACCTGGTAGATGCGGTAATTGCCGACATACTCAATTTCAATAAACACTTTTGCCTGAGCAGCCGCGAAAATTCTCAAAATGCCGTTCATGAAGTATTCCTGGCAATGGAAAGCCTCGAATCTATGTTCGATAATATGAATTCCACCATTTTATTTGACATCGAAAGAAATCATCCTGCCACCTTCAAAAAGTTTAAAGAATTCAAATACAATTTTCTTCTGGAGATCATCAAAAAAAATATCGAAAGAGGAAAAGCGGAGGAATTGTACCGACCTGAAATGGATACCGACATCATCGCGAAGGTGCGACTGGAATGCGTTATTCTTCCATTCAGTGAGGAACTTTTCCCTCAAAAGCAATATCAGATGGCGTTCCTGCATAAGCAATTGATAGAATTTTTTCTGTTTGGGATGGTAACGCCTAAGGGTTATAAGTTAATTACAAAATATCAAAAAGAAAGATCCGAAAACAACCGGATGAAAAAATAAAGTACAATGAAAACAAGATTTATCAGATTTTCTTTACTGACCATGTTGACCGGTATTTGCTTTCTCACAAATGCCCAGCAAAAAACGCCTTCGGAAGTTCATTCTTTTACAGCACAGGAAGCAGTGGATTATGCTTTGAAAAACGCCGTGCAGGTAAAAAATGCTTTGGTAGATATTCAACTGCAGGAACAACAGAATAAGCAGATAACTGCAGCTGCTTTGCCCCAGGTAAATGGAACCGTTTCCTTCGTTGATTATCTTTCTATTCCTACACAGCTGGTTCCGGCTGAGTTTGCCGGTGGCACTCCCGGTACTTTTTTTCCCATAAAATTTGGAACGAAATACAGCGGAACTTACGGAGCAAATTTGCAGCAGATATTATTTGACGGACAGGTTTTTGTTGGCCTCCAGGCAAGAAAATCTGCAATTAAAAATTCAGTACTTACTGCTGATGTAACCAAACAACAAATAAAAGCGAATGTCTTTAAAATATATTATCAACTGGCAGTTGCAAAAAGACAAATAGGAACGCTTGATGCAAACATTGCCAATTATGAAAAACTGCTTCACGACACAAAAGTGATCTATCAAAACGGCTTTGCTGAAAAGTTGGATGTGGATAAAGTGCAGGTGCAATTGAGCAACCTGGAAACACAAAAATTAAAAGCTCAAAACCAGATTGACGCAGGAAAAGAAGGATTAAAATTTTTAATGAATATTCCACAGCAGGATTCAATTTATCTTACTGATACACTTTCTGATGAAGAAATAAAATCAGGATTACTGGATGCCGATTATAATTATGAAAATCGTAAAGAATATCAATTGCTTGAAAACAGTATTGATCTCGGAAAGTATAATGTAAAAAGATACCAGTTAAGTAAGATCCCTACCTTAACTTTTTCTGCAAACATCAATCAAAATGCACAACGTACCAGTTTTACCTTTTTGAAAGGCAGTGAGCCTTGGTACACTACTTCATTTATAAATTTTACTTTAAACATTCCCATTTTTGATGGCGGCGCACGTAATGCAAACATTGCTACTGCCAGGTTGAATCTCCAAAAGATGAACAACAGCCTGGAGCAATTAAAATCTTCTATTGATAACGATGTAAACCAGGCAAGGATCAACATGAAGTCGGCGATTCTTACAATGGATGCGCAGAAAAAGAATATCCAGCTTGCCGAATCAGTTTATAATTCCACCAAATTAAAATATGACCAGGGACTTGGCAGCAACCAGGAAATATCTACTGCCCAGGCGGATTTGGTAACGGCACAAAACAATTATTACAGTTCTATTTATGATGCCATCATCGCAAAAATTGATTACCTGGCAGCAACAGGAAAACTTTAAACTAAAAAACTGAACCCTAATAAATATTGAAAATGAAAAAAATAATTAACCTCAGCCTGATTGTATTTTTTACAGCGATCGTTTCATCATGTGGCGATTCAGGTAAAAAAAAGCCCGAATCGCTGAGCGATAAAAAAGCTGAATTGCAAAAGCTGAAAACTGAAAAGGATAACCTGGATGAAAAAATTATGGCTTTGCAAAAGGATATTGCAAAGCAGGATACCAGTGCTTCTGTAATGGCGAAGCCGAAACTGGTAGCGCTTACTCCCATTAAAACAGAAGATTTTAAACATTACCTGGATCTGCAGGGAAGTGTAGACGCAAAAAACATTTCTTACATAACTCCCTCCGGACAACCCGGTCAGATAAAAGCGATCTATGTAAAACAAGGCGATAAAGTGCATAAAGGCCAGCTTATTTTGAAATTAGACGATGCAGTAGCAAGGGAAAATGTAAATGCTGTAAAACAACAATTGGGCAGTGTGCAGGCACAACTTGATTTGGCCAAATCTGTTTACCAGAGACAAAGCAATCTTTGGGCACAGCACATCGGAACTGAAGTACAATTGTTGCAGGCAAAAACGAATGTGGAAACATTGCAAAACCAGTTAAAAGCAATACAGGCGCAAATTGCGACAGCGCAGGAGCAGGCAAATCAAAGCAATGTTTACAGCAATGTAAATGGAACGGTTGATGACATTACCGCTCATGTAGGTGAAACTTTTAATGGCAATCCGTTAACGGGAGGTTATATAAAAATCGTGAATGATACCGATTTGAAAATCAGCGTTACAGTGCCTGAAAACTATGCAGGAAAAGTCACCAAGGGAACCAAAGTAATTGTGAAGATGCCGGATATCAATAAAACGTTCAACAGTGAAATTTCTTTTATCAGCGAAGCAATCGGAGCGACTACCCGTGGCTTTACGGCAGAGATCAAAGTGCCGAAGGGAATCGATCTGCGGCCAAATCAAATAGCGCAGGTAAATATTCTGGATTATGCAGCACCGAATTCAATCGCTATTCCGGTAAACACGTTGCAAACCGGTGAAAACGGAAAATTTGTGCTTGTTGCTGCAAAAGAAGGCGATAAAATGGTTGCTAAAAAAAGAGATGTGGTTATTGGTCAATTGTATGGCGATAATATTGAAATCAAAAGTGGATTACAACCAGGTGATCAGTTGATAACTGACGGTTTCCAGGGTTTATTTGACGGGCAGCCAATTACCACCACTGCAGGATAGGAAATTGAATTAAAACTGCTTTTACTGTAAAAGCACAATAACATATTTATGAGCTTAACTGAAAATTTTAAGGAAAAATACAAAGAGTTTAAACCAACAAGCTGGGCGATAAAAAATAAAACATCCATCTATTTGCTGATACTTTTTGTGTCATTAATGGGGGTGTACCAGTTTGTTACGTTGCCCAAGGAGCAATTTCCGGATATTGTAATTCCGACGATTTATGTGCAGACCATCTATGCCGGTAACTCTCCGAAGGATATGGAAAACCTGGTAACGAAGCCAATTGAGAAACAAATAAAAGGCATTACCGGCGCAAAGATCAATAAGATTACGAGCACTTCTTTGCAGGATTTTTCTGCGATTATGGTTGAATTTGAAACAGATGTAAAAACGGAAGTGGCCCTGCAAAAAACCAAAGACGCGGTAGATAAAGCGAAGAAAGATCTGCCAACCGATCTTACCCAGGAACCGAACGTGCAGGAAGTGAGTTTCAGTGAATTTCCGATCATGTTTGTAAACCTCAGTGGAGATTACGACATGATGAGTTTGAAAAAATTTGCCGATGATGCAAAGGACAAACTGGAAGAGCTTCCGGAAATAACCCGCGTGGATATTGTTGGTGCTCCTGAAAGAGAATTCCAGATCAACGTGGATAATTATAAAATGCAAAGCGCCGGCGTTACATTCAACGATATTACCAATGCAGTGAAAGGTGAAAATGTCGATATATCCGGTGGTCTTTTAGACGTAGGAAATATGAAGCGGACTTTACAGATCCGTGGCCAGTTTAAAAATGCTTTTGACATTTCTCAAATTATCGTTCGGAACACATCCGGAATGCCAATTTACCTGAAAGATATTGCAACGATAAAAGACACCGTGAAGACCAGTGAAAGTTATGCGCGCTTAAACGGGAAGAATGTAGTGACGCTCAATATTATTAAGAGAGCCGGAGAAAATTTGATCCAGACTTCTGACGATGTAAAAAAATCGGTGGAGGAAATGAAGTCCACAATTTTGCCCTCAAACCTGAATGTAGTGATCACAGGCGATCAAAGCCGATCTACACGCACCTCTTTTAATGATTTGGTAAATTCCATCGTCATCGGATTTGTATTGGTTCTTTTGATCCTGATGTTTTTTATGGGCGTTACCAATGCGTTCTTTGTCGCACTTTCTGTGCCACTGAGCATGTTTGTGGCCTTTCTCTTTCTGCCGGCGGCGGACCTGATTGTTGGTGGAAATGTAACCTTGAATTTTATTGTGCTTTTCGCATTGCTTTTTGGCCTGGGAATTATCGTGGATGACGCGATCGTGGTGATTGAAAACACGCACCGGATTTTCATGGAGAACAAAGGAAAAGTATCCATTTTCCAATCGGCGAAAATGGCGGCAGGAGAAATTTTTATACCGGTGCTTTCGGGTACGCTTACCACATTGGCGCCATTTGTTCCGTTGCTTTTCTGGCCCGGAATTATTGGCAAGTTCATGATCTATCTGCCTACCATGCTGATCTTTACATTAACTGCATCTTTGATAGTCGCTTTTATTATGAACCCGGTATTTGCGGTCGATTTCATGAATCATCCGGATGAGCATGGAGTAAAAAGAAAATCTGCCATCTTCAAAAGCAAAGCATTTTTAATTCCGTTGGTTGCCGGTATTTTCTTCGACCTGGTACATGTTCCATTTATTGGGAACCTGCTGATTTTCTTCTCACTCATTGTTGTACTGAACACCTATCTTTTTGACAGCTGGATTCATAAATTTCAAAATAACGTATTGCCAGCCATCATGCGTAACTATGAAAAATTACTGCGTTGGGCTGTAGCAGGATGGCGTCCGGTTTGGCTTTTAGTGGGCACATTTTTCCTGCTGATTTTTTCGCTGATCTTATTCAAAGTGCGAAATGTACCAGTGGTTTTCTTTCCAAAAGGTGATCCCAATTTCATTTATGTCTATTTGAAATTGCCTGTAGGTAGCAGTGTGGATTATACCGATTCTATAACAAAAGACATTGAACATAAAGTAACGCGTGTTTTGGATGGCCCATCCGGAAAACCAAATCCAATCGTTGAAAGCGTGATTTCAAATGTGGCAGTTGGCGCTTCTGATCCTTCGAGTGGTGATAGAAGCACACAGCCGAATCTCGGCCGGGTACAGGTTTCCTTTGTGGAATATGAAAAAAGGAACGGTGTTTCTACAGAACCTTACCTCGATTCTATCCGGCAGGCGATCAAAGGAATTCCTGGTGCGCAAATATCTGTGGCGCAGGAACAAAACGGTCCGCCTACCGAGCCGCCAATCAATATTGAAGTGGCAAGTGAAGATTTTGATGTGCTTACTTCCACCGCTACTGAATTAAAAACCTACCTCGATAGTTTGCAAATTCCTGGTGTGGAAGAATTAAAACTGGATGTCGATCTTACCAATCCTGAGATTACGTTATCGATAAACCGGCAGCGTGCAATGATTGAAGGGGTATCCACGGCGCAAATCGGGCAGCAGATCAGGACGGCGCTGTTCGGCCTGGAAGTATCCAAAATAAAAAGCGGGGAAGATGAATACAAGATCCAATTGCGCAATAATGAATTGCAAAGAAAAAATCTGTCAGACCTGTTGAATATGAACATTGTATTCCGTGATATGGCGAGTGGGGGACAGGTAAAATCCATTCCGATCAGTTCATTGGTAGATGTGGATTATACCAGCACTTATGGAAGTATCAAAAGAAAAAATGTAAAGCGCGTGATCACCATTTTCTCAAACGTGCTGTCAGGATATACCCCCACAGAAGTGAATAAAAACATTGCAACAGCGATTGATAATTTTAATAAAAAAGCCCCGAATGTTACCATCAAACAAACCGGTGAAGGCGAGCAACAGGCTGAAACAGGAGCATTCCTTGGAAAAGCCCTGATGGTTGCACTAATGCTCATCTTATTTATCCTGGTACTTCAGTTTAATTCCATCAGTAAACCGGTGATCATTCTTACAGAAATTTTATTTAGTGTTATTGGCGTCATCCTTGGATTCTCCATTACAGGAATGGGAATATCCGTAGTAATGACAGGAATAGGAATCGTAGGTTTGGCGGGTATCGTGGTGAAAAATGCGATATTGGTAATTGATTTTGCGGACGAGCTAAGGGCGCGTGGAATGAAGACGAGGGAAGCAGTGATCCAGGCAGGAAAGATCAGAATTATCCCGGTATTGCTTACGGCACTTGCAGCTATCTTCGCTTTGCTTCCCTTAGCGATCGGTTTCAATATTAATTTCGTAACCATGTTCACTGATTTGAATCCGCATATTTTCTTTGGCGGCGATAGTGCTGTATTCTGGAAGCCGCTTGCCTGGACAATCATCTTCGGTTTGGCATTTGCATTCTTTATGACACTCATTATGGTTCCGAGTATGTACCTGATAGCAGAACGGCTGAAACGCCCCATGAGAAGGCAGTTTGGAGGAAGATGGATCTCCATCATGGGTATTCCGCCATTGACCTTGTTGTTTATTCCGTTGATGTTTATCACGATGTTTATCCATAATGCCAAAGTGAGAAGAAGAAAAAGAACATTGGGAAATAAAGTAGGAATGAGGTGGATTGGTAGTTGGTTTTGATGTTGATGTTTAGTTTAGATATGACCTGCAAGCATTTATTCTTGCAGGTTTTTTTGAAAAAAATATTGCAGTGAAGTGAAAAACGATATGGTGTTATTTGTTTGTTTTCTGTCAGCTTATAAAAATAATTTCGTTTTTACTTTTAATATTCAAAAAGCTACTATAGTTTTAGCCCCGATTTATTTACCAAAATTAAAACCAAACTAAATGAAGTACTATCTCAATGTTTTAAAGAACTATGCAACTTTTTCAGGAAGAGCCCGTAGAAGTGAATACTGGTATTTTGTGTTATTCAATGTGATTTTTACAGTTGCCGCGATGATGCTCGACAAAGCCTTTGGAACGAATTTTAGCTTTGAAACAGCAGCCGGCCCTGTTGATTTGCCTTATGGATATGTATATGTCGTGTATGCGTTATTTATTTTGTTGCCAAGCCTGGCGGTATTCGTAAGGCGACTTCATGATGTAGGAAAAAGCGGTTGGTTTGTATTAATTTCCCTTATTCCAATAGTAGGTTCTATTTGGATTTTGATTCTTATGTGTACTGATAGCATTTCCGGCAAAAACCAGTATGGATTGAATCCAAAAGGAATTGGTAATTATGACGAAATAGACCAGGTAGGAGAATATCTCGTTAAATAGGAAAGCAATTTAAGGGCTAATCCATTAAACATTTTCTGGAGTAAAGACCTGAAAAATATTACTGAAAAGTTTCAGCAAAACCATAAATAAGGCAAATATTTATTTTCCCTTTGAAGGAGAATCTGTTTTCAGACGTGAAGAATCTATTCTAAGATGAGGAGAATCTGTTTTTTTGGTACTCAGATCAATCGAATTATTTGTGTCAGGAATATTTCCATTTACATTTGGAACCGGTACGGTTCTATAAGTTTCTGAATCTTTCGATTCGCTTTTTTTATTATTGTTGCACGCAAAAAGCGTAGCAGAAAATAAAACAATAACGATAAAATACTTTTTCATACCGGTTCATTTAAGGTTTAAAAAAATTATTACTATAAATACCATGCCGCTTTTGCGAATGATCAGGACGTAAAGGACTGAAAATCTCAATTCATCCTTTTTCAATTCACTATTTGCTCTTAACATTCAGCATTTTTATTTACTTTGTCATAACAACTATCTAAAAATGGCAACAGGAAGCACCGGAAAAAATGTTTTTACCAGGTCGGATTTGATCGTTCTTATTGCCGGTACTATTGCAGTTATTTCTGCCGGCATCTTCTATTATTTTATTTACAGCCCTGTCATTGCCTTTATTACTTCCGCTGCTGCAGTCGCTTTATTGGCGGCCCTTGTCGGACGCAGCGTGGAACAATTAGGAGATAGATTTGGGCCGGGTGCAACAGGAGTTTTGCAATCTGCTTTGGGAAATCTTCCGGAATTATTTATAGGTATTTTTGCGCTGAGAGCCGGTTTAACTGCTGTAGTAAAAGCGGCACTTGTTGGTTCTATTTTATCAAATCTTTTACTGGTGCTTGGCCTTTCTTTTTGTGTAGGCGGATTGAAACACGGAACACAAAAATTAGGCTCATCGAGGGCGCGAACAATTGTAACCCTGATGTTATTATCCGTAATAGCGATGGCGATTCCATCTTTAGCTCATTGGATACATTCAGCGGCAGCGCCACATGAAGAAACCTTTTCTTTAATCGTAGCTGTCGTTTTACTGGTGTTATTTTTATTATACCTCCCGGCTTCATTGAAGCGAGGAAAAGCCGGTATTGCTAACGAAGGTGATACTGAAGAAAAGCCACGATGGCCGCTTTGGCTTGCCGTTGGGTTGCTGATAATTGCCAGTGCGTTAGCGGCTTTTGTTTCCGACTGGTTTGTAACTGCCCTGGAACCATCGATGAAAACTTTGCATATTTCCGATGAGTTTGCGGGCCTTGTGATCGTTGCCATTGCCGGAAATGCTATTGAAAATGTAGTTGGCATTCAGCTTGCAGCAAAAGGTCGCTCCGAGTATGCTTTTTCTGTGATCATAAACAGTCCGTTGCAAATAGCGCTTGTGCTTGCACCATTATTAGTTATCATCAGTTATGTATTTGGATTGGCTTCACTCACATTGGTATTTTCGCCGATGCTCCTCGCATCCATGTTCCTGGCTATAATTCTTGCTGCCTTTATCTCTTTTGACGGCGAATCTAACTGGTTAGAAGGCGCTGCCCTAATCGCCATTTATATAATTATCGCTACTGCATTCTGGTGGGGATAATATCCAGGTTGTACTTTTCAAGCATTTCAGTAAACGAACAAATAATTAAAATTCTTTTTTTTGTCTTTAAGAAAATTACTTCCCAATTTTCAAATCAATAAATTCCTTTTCAACATTCCATCCGCTTACACCTAATTGAAGCTTTGCATCTTTTATTTTCTCATTTGGAACACTCACATTTATGGTTATTGATTCATTTGCCGCTAAGGAAAAATAATTATCAGACCAGAAAGAAGGTAATATTTCTTTTCCATTTTTGAGAACTTGAGGGTTCATAAAAAATGCCAAACGCTCTGTTGGATTTGTAAATTGCAATGTCCATTTTGTTTCATTTTTTTCCTTTTCTGTTTTCAGGATTTTTATGTTCACTTTTGCTGCCGGCATTTCTTTAAATGACGTAAAATTATGTTCGGGTGCAAACCAATAAGTGTTTTGCGAAATGGTTTTTCCTGCATTATTTCTAAGTTTTAGAACAACAAATGAAATTCCTTTTTCTTTTGATAAAACATCAGCTAATGAAATTGATTTTTCTACATCAGTTGGTTTTACATTGATCATTTTAGTTTGAGAAAATAGTAATTTACTGTTGAGGTCGAAAACCTTTAAGTCCGCGCTCAGCGCGCGTTTTGAAGCATAACTACGATTAATGATCGCAACAACAGAATCGTCTAAATTTAATTGAATATGCACCGGCTCACAAGCTCTTTGCATAAAGTAATATCCGGCATTCGGATTCAGATACCAATCATAAACCTGCCAGATAACACTTGGGAATGCCGCGTTTAATTTCCATAACATTACGCCGCCGGTTTCATTTAATTTATGTCCCGCCGCTTCAAAGATTCCACGGTAACCATTTGCATTTACCAGTTGCATTTTGTCAGAAAAATCTTTCATGCTTGTTGGCACACCATATCTTTCTTTCATCGCATTGTAGTAAGTGTCGTAATGGCCATTCCCCACGCATGCATCATGATAGCCCCAGGTATTATTTAATGGAAATGGCAATGTTGAATCCGGAACGAGGTTGTTGATGATCAAAGGCAAAGTTTCATAAGGAGGCTGGGATGGAATTCCTGTTTCATCTTTGAAAAGCCAATCTCTTCCGCGATTCACCAGTTGATAATAATGCGCCGGATCCTGCCATGAATAAGGGCCGCCGCTATACACTCCGGAAGGCTGATCATCGGGCCATGATCCTTTCCACCCAGCCGGCATTTTTGCAAATCCGGAAGAGCTTGGAATGAACGGTCGCGTACCATCCAGTGTTGAAATATTTTCTCTCATCGCATCATACAATTCTTTCCGGGCATGTCCCTCATTTCCTCCTGTCCACACCAATAAGCTTGGATGATTTCTGATTCTGTAAATAGTGCTGATCATATTTCTGATAAATACCTTTCCTTCCAAAGGCCAGTCAGGAGAGCCTTTGAACTCGCCTTGCGTGTCGCCTGTGACCCAGAAATCCTGCCACACGAACAAGCCATATTTATCAGCCGCTTCAAAGAACATATCAGGAGGAGCAACGCCGCCGCCCCAAATACGAACAAGGTTAATATTGGCATTTTTGCACAAATGCAATTCATAATCATAACGCAAAGAATCACGGTTTAGCATCATATCCGGAACCCATGCACCACCGGTTAAATGAACCCTTCTTCCGTTTACATAAAAATCTCTTCTTGCCCAGCCATTTACCATTTCCACTTTTGAACTGACTGTGCGAATTCCAAAAACAAAAGAAGTGTCATCAGAAATTGTATTTCCGTTTTCATATTGCAAACGGATGCGGTACAAATTCGCGTAGCCATAACCGTTAGGCCACCACAAATGTGGTCTTTGAATGATGAATTGTTTGATGTTTTCAGAAGTTAATTTAATGTCTTTCGAGTTGTTTGCATCAACAGAAATATTTTGATTTACTGTAAAAGATTCTCCTTTAAAATTTTCAGGACTGATGATAATTTTTAATTTCCCGTTTTCAGAAATATTACTAAAATTATTGAGAGAAAGATTAAGCGACAGATGAGCAACATTGGTATCGGAACCATTTACAAGTTCAGTTTTCATTTGCGGATTTTGAATCACCACACTTCCCGAAGTGCGCAAAAAAACCGGTTGCCAGATTCCCATATTTCTGTCACGAACCGCAGGCATCCAATCCCAGCCAACTGAGCAAAGCATGGTTACATTTTTTCCAATGTCTCCGGTTGGGCCGCCGTTTGCAAAGAAATCTCCGAGGGCCTCTAATTGCGGTGTAGCAGGTAACCCGGGATAATCCAAAGGATAAATTTTTACTGCCAGCACATTGATTTTTCCAGCTTTGATTACCTTGCTCACATCTAAAGAATATTGCGCAAACATTCCGGCCATTTCGGATGAATCAGCAATCCGTTTTCCATTTACCCAAACCTCAGCGCGATAATTTATTCCTTTAAAGATCAATTGAAAATGTTTGCCTTTATCTGTTTTTGGCACATCAAAAGTGGTGCGATACCAATATGGTTTTTTCCATGGATTTGGTTCGTTTGGCAAATAACTGTATTGTTCCAAATGATATTGATAATTAAAAGAATCAGACGCATCAGGAATGAGCATATTGTTCATTCCGATGTAAGGATCAGGGTAAACTTTATTGGCAACCAAACCGGTGAGAACGGTACAGGGAACTTTTACCGGAAACCAATACACGGTTGTGTTATAAGATGGCTGGGAAAGCATTTCTCCTGGTAGAGAAATAACGGAAGATGATTGTAAAGTGAAATCTCTTAACTGAATTTCTTTTACATTTTGGGCTTTTAAATTGTGCGAAAAACTGAGTTGTAATAAAACAAAAGCACCAAAAAAAAGTAGTTTAATCTTCATAATATCTTTCCATTTTGACATTGAAACTTTAAAATTAGTTATTGTTTTTTGTTTGAAAATGGATTGTAAAGGAATTGAATTTATTTATGAAGTATTGGATAAAATTGTACAATAAATGAAGCCATTATTTATTTAAAGCCGGCTTTTCAAACCATTTATTCAAACCTTTCAAAGCGTTTTTAATTTCATCGGTATCGTTATCTTTTATACTTTCCAGAAATATCTGGATTTTATTGGCAAGAGTAAAAAAATAAATTTTATTTAGAGAAACAGGCCGATTCGCATGCTGATAATATTTTAAAATTTTGATTAAAAAATCTTTTCCAAATTCATTCACCAAATAAAGAAAATCATAATCGGGATCACCGAAAGCAATGTCGCCAAAATCAATAATTCCGGTTATTTCTTTCTTTGCTGGATCGTATAAAATATGATCTTTACTGAAATCGTTGTGAACAAGGGTAGGGGCGTAGTTGAAGTTATTTTCATCACTTAAATATTCAGTAAACAACCTGCCGATTATTTCTCTTTTACTTTTAGAAACCTTCGGAAAAATAAATTGTTTTGCATTCTCAAAGTTCTCTGAATATTCTTCATAAAGATTCATCTGTTCCAAGCCGCAATTTTGTAAGTCTTCTACAGGAAAAGAATGAAGCTGACACAGGAATTGTGCAATAGTTTTTTCAAGAAAATCCTGCTCTTTCTTTTTTAAAGACTCAAATATTTTGTTGGTTAAAACCTTCCCTTCGATTTTTTTATAACCAACATAATGCAGTTCAGGAGAAATAAATTCAAATTCAGGAATTTGGAGATTTAATGCAGATCTTATTTTTGGTAAAACAGATATTTCTCTTCGTATTTGTTGCTTTACATCTTTTCTTTTTGGAAATCTGAAAATGTAATTTTCATTTACCCGAAAAGCTTTGCTGTTATCTCCCTCGCCAACTTTTTTTATGGATGAAACACGAAAGGCGGGAAAATCGTGCTGAATCAATTGGACATATTTCTGAAATTTATTCATTTTGTAAAATAAATTTACAACAACCGATCCATGAGTAACAACAGACATTTGGTGTTTACATACTACCTTTCAACAACTGCGAAAAAGTAACCTATTATTCTTAATGCTATAGATTACGATTTGGTTTTTATCATCTGTGATGCGCTGGGAACTCTTCCTTACCAATAGGTGTCAATGGGCGGCAGGAGGAGCCGGCGGTCTTCGTTTTACCAAAGAGTCTTTTGGATATTTCGCTTCCATTTGCTGACGGATGTTCTCACTCCAGTCAATAACTGTCTTTTTTTGTGCATCGGTAAGTACCGCATCTTTATGAATAAGGGTATAAGAGGAAAGAGGCATGTCACCTTTATCAATTTGCTTTTTTATTTCCTCTATTTTATCATACTGCCTCGCCACCGGGTACGTTGCAAATTCATTTAAATTAAAAGATCTTTTTCCGTCAGTAACATGATTGGCCAAAAACCAGGCTACCGGTTGAATATTATTATACCACGGATAGCGCGTGTTATTGCTATGGCAGTCTTTGCAGGCTACAGCAAGGATCGAATCTACATTGGCAGGAACAGGATATAGTGTAGAAATATCTGCGGTCTGCGGACCCGGATGGATATTCTTTTTTGGTTTTATAAATTGTATTACAATCAAAATAACCAACAAAGCCAACAGTATTTTTTTTATCATATAGGAAATCATTTATGTCATAAAAAGAATGATGAAAGAGTGGAAGTATTCCGTTCTTTATCCGTTGCAAAAGAACATCAATATTGTTATATTCTCCTAAAAACGAATAAATTTAATAATGATTATTGATTACCTCGTTCCTGAAGCCAAAAATATTTTAAATATCTCAATGGCAAATTGTTGCATGATGCGGTAGCAAACAAATAGATTCTCGCAAAGTTGCAGAGCCGTAGGCCCGAGCATTTCGTAGCGAAGCTTCGGACCGTGGCGCCTCGTTCCTATGCCTTCTTCCTTTTGTGCCTTTCTGACAGAATTAATTTTCCCTTTCTTCCCAAA
>JBQCFI010000479.1:0-12169 GCA_051959325.1 Ginsengibacter sp.
AATTGTGTACTATCGCCACAAAATAATTTACTTTGTGTAAGTAATTGCGTGTGAACTTCAAGGCCAATGACCGCTTCATATTTTTCCAAATCCGGCATGGCAGCGAAGATATGAAAAGGCATTTCTTTTTTAATGGAATGAAAACTTAAATTCTTTCATTATTACCGCTTTCCTTCATAATAATTGCATTGTTGCAGTGAACCGAGCCTAAGCCGGATCGGCAGTTTTGTCGCTTTTTCTATTTTTAGTTCTTGCCTGCAAAAAAATCAATAATTGCAGGTGGATAAATCAGGAGGAATTGTTGACAAATTAATTGATTGATTTAATAAACGCCGCGGAATAAACGAAATAGAATCAGATGCACTTGTTTTATTTTTTTCAATAAAATGCCCATTTAAAGAAGCAATTGAAACGGAATTTTGTGCACGCACAGATATAGTGAAAATAAAAAAAATCGCAAGGAATCCACAAAATTTGTTCCAAAAAAACATATCGTTACATTTGCCTGTAAATTTACAATTATAAAAAGAAAAAAGATACATGTCCTTAAGCCAGCGTTTACAACAAAAGCTATTACAGAAATTATCGCCGCAGCAAATTCAACTGATGAAATTGCTACAGGTTCCAACGGCGCATCTTGAAGAAAGAATTAAAGAAGAACTCGAAGAGAATCCCGCGCTGGAAGCGGGCGAAGACGGTTATAATGAAACAACTGAGGAAACAGCAGACGATTTTGAAACAGTTGAGGATTTTGAAAGTGAAGGAAGTGAAAACGAATATGATAACATTGACATCAGCGAATACGTCAATGAAGGAGACGACGAGCCGGGTGATTATAAATATCGTGATGATAATTATGGTGATCCTGAAGAAACGAAAGTGATGCCTCATAAAGTGGAAACGTCATTTTACGACACTTTAAAATCGCAATTGCTGATGCTTCACCTGGATGAGGAGCAAAGAAGAATTGCTGAACAAATTATTGGTAGCATAGATGACGATGGCTACCTCCGCCGCGATGTTACTTCCATTTGTGATGACCTTGCTTTTCGCCAGAATATTAATACCACAGAAAAAGAAATTGAAAAATTAATTGGATTAATTCAGCAGTTTGATCCTGCAGGAGTTGGTGCCCGGGATCTTCAGGAGTGCCTTTTGTTGCAATTAAAAAGAAAGGAAAAGGAAGGATTACCTGTAGGGATTGCGGTTGAAATCATTGAAAAATATTTTGATGAATTTACCAAGAAGCATTACGAAAAAATTCAGAAAAGCCTGAACCTGGATGATGATGAGATTAAGGAAGTTATCAATCAGATCATTAAATTAAACCCCAAGCCGGGAGGAGAAGTAGGAGAGACAAATAAACTCCAGAGTTATGTAATTCCTGATTTTTTTGTGTTGAATAATAATGGCAAATTAGAAGTAACCCTTAATTCTAAAAATGCACCAGACTTACGCATTAGCGAAGGTTACAGGGACATGCTGAAAGATTATGATCGTGGGACAAAGAAAGATAAAAGACAAAAGGAAGCGGTACTTTTTATCAAGCAAAAAATAGATTCGGCGAAATGGTTTATTGATGCGATCAAACAAAGGCAGCATACTTTATTGAGTACAATGCAAACGATAGTTGACTATCAAAAGCAGTTTTTTCTCACCGGAGAAGATATTGATTTGCGCCCGATGATCTTAAAAGATATTGCAGAAAGAACGATGCTCGATATTTCTACAGTAAGCCGCGTTGCAAACAGCAAATTTGTACAAACAGAATTCGGAACTTATCGGTTGAAATTCTTTTTTAGTGAAAGCCTGGTAACAGACAGCGGTGAAGAAGTGAGCACACGCGAAGTGAAAAAAATTCTAAGTGATTTGATCGAAGAAGAAAGCAAGCAAAAACCTTTGAGTGACGAAAAACTTACTGAGTTGTTGCAGGAAAAAGGATATAATATTGCACGCCGCACAGTGGCAAAATACCGCGAGCAATTGAATATTCCGGTTGCACGGTTAAGAAAAGAACTTTAAATATGAAACAAGATTTTTCTGTAGAAGGAAGTGCAATTCAACGGTCCGGATCTTTTGAAAATGATCTTCATTTTCCTGCAGTTCTAAAGCTGCTCGCTCATTTCTTTTCTTTTATTTTTCACCCGCTTTTTATACCGGTAATTGCTACGTGGTTCCTCGCATTTATCCAACCTGGATATTTTACAGGAATTACTCCCCAGGAAAAAACATTGATTGTAATTCGTGTTGCATTAAACACTGTTTTTTTTCCTGCACTGACAGTATTATTATTAAAAGCGCTTGGTTTTATTAAAAGTATTTTTTTAAAAACTCAGCGTGAAAGAATTATTCCGTATATCGCTACCAATGTTTTTTATTTCTGGATGTTCATGGTTTTTCATAATCAACCGGAAGTGCCGCTAATCCTTACCAGTTTTATTTTTGGCGTTTTTCTGGCCTCCTCAGCCGGATTAATTGCGAATATTTATTTTAAAATAAGCATGCATGCTTTAGGTGTTGGTTCTTTGTGTGGATTGATGCTGATTATTGTTTTTTCAGGATTTTCCTACCCGGTTTTTTTAACGGTGATGCTCGTTTTAATTATTACAGGTTTGGTATGCAGTTCCAGGATGATCGTGAGTGACCATTCTCCTCTTGAAATTTATTCCGGTATTTTTATTGGAATTTTATGTCAATTGATATCATATATGTTTATTGGATAGATTATTTATAAAAAATAATCAGTAAAAAAATAAATAATAGTAATTTCTATTGTTTCTTTATCAAAAAAGCACAATTGTTATTCAGTAAAAGAACAAATAGTTGAAATTCAGTTTTTAGAAAAATGCTATTCCACGGTTAATGAAAAAGTGATCATTCTTGAATTGATCTTGTCAATTACATTTGAATATTTCAGGTTTGGATCGCGAGCATGAAGGTTTCTTAATCCGTCACTTAGTTTTATTTCAGGCGTTAAAACAAAATAAGGAAAATAAATATGAAAGCCCAAACCGAGTTCCACACTCAAATCTGCCCGGTTTAGTTTTATCAGATCTTCTGCCTGGTTTGCTCCTTTATTACTCGCCAGATCATAGTCAAATTTTGCGCCTGCGATCGTGTACACTTTAAAGTTATTGATCCGATCGCTGCTGAAGGCAACATGTACCGGAAAACTCAAAGTAATGGATTGAACTTTTTTGGTAACAGTAGAATCCTGCTCATACTTTTGGCTATAAACCATTGCTTTTTCAGAAAAAGTAAGATCAAGAGGATGTAAACGAATATCGAAATGATTGCTCACCCGTACATTTACAAGCCACGCTAAATTTATTCCGGGATTGTTGACACTTTCTACATCCATGATAGAATCATACTGCAAAAAGCGCGGGTCGTGGGTAAAATTGAAATGTGATTTGTTGTAACCAATATTTATCCCAAAATGATATGGTTTGTCATCGTGGTTTTCCTGGTTTAGCTCGCGCAATTGTGCCATCAGATTTGTGGAACAAAAAAAGAAGGCAATCAGGATCAAAACTATTTTTCGGCGCAATAAATGGTGCATATTCCTAAAGTCAATGTTTTGTAAAAGCTGCTTCGATATCCTGATTGGTTTAAAATGTGAATGAATGATCCTTTCTCGGGAAACTGGAGAACTGAATCGTTTAAATATTGATATGCTGCATTATTTTTTGCAATAATCTTTCCAATTTTTGGTGTTATAAATTTCATGTAAAAATGATACAATTGTTTTATAACAGGAAAGGATGGTTTGGTGCATTCCAAAACAATCAACTTACCACCCGGTTTTAAAACACGTTTTATTTCAGATAATCCTTTTTCGAGGTTTTCAAAATTGCGTACCCCGAACGCAACGGTAACAGCGTCAAAAGAATTATCGGGAAATAAAATCGCCTCACTGTCGCCGTGTAATAATTCTATTGAATTTTCCAATCCGGCTTTCTCTATTTTTTTTCTTCCAATATCCAGCATTCCTTCACTGATATCAATGCCGGTAATTTTTTCCGGGTTTAAGATCTCATAACTTGTAATCGCGAAATCACCGGTTCCTGTAGCGACATCCAAAATGTTTTTTGGATGTAATGGTACCAATTGCCTGATCGCCTTTTTGCGCCATCCAACATCGATTCCTGCGCTCAGAAAACGATTTAAAAAATCATAACGGAAAGCGATTTTGTCAAACATTTTTTCTACCTGTTTCTTCTTGCTTTCTGTAGAATTTTTAAATGGAACCACCGTATCGTGCGGGTAAATATTCATTGGTTCAAAGATAGTTTTTTGGAATTATAACTTTTACAGTTAACTATTCTTTCACTTTTATTTCGGAAATCGCTTTTTGCCTTTTGCTTTCAGCATTCATTCTTAAATTGCGCCATGCACATTAAAAAAGCACAGTATCTTATCAGCAGTCCTTCTTGGGATAAATGTCCGCCGCCAGACAAACCGGAATATGCATTTATCGGACGGAGCAATGTGGGTAAATCTTCACTGATAAACATGCTCACGGGCAATGATAAACTGGCCAAAACCTCCAATCAGCCAGGCAAAACACAACTGATCAATCACTTTGAATTAATCAGTGCGCCCAAAGCCGGAGATTTCCATGAACGCAAATGGTATCTGGTGGATTTACCTGGTTATGGCTTTGCAAAAATCTCTTTAAGCAGCCGTAGAAGATGGGAGCAAATGATTGAAAATTATTTAAGAAAAAGAGAAAACCTCGCAATGGTTTTCGTATTGATAGATGCAAGGCATCTTCCTCAAAAACTAGATTTGGATTTCATAAAAAATCTGAACTTTTGGCAAATACCTTTCACCGTCATTTTTACAAAAGCAGATAAAGAAAAACAAGCTGTGGTAAGTAAAAATGTAAAATCATTTTTGGAAACACTTCGAAAAACCCAGCAATTTTTACCGCAACATTTTGTTTCGAGTTCTTTAAAAAAAACGGGAAAAAATAAAATTTTGGATTTGATCGAAGAGATGAATCATGAATTCGAAAACAAATAACGTTTTCTAAATTATATCTGTCAAATTTCAAAATAAATAAAGAATAATCCGTTATTCGCCTGGAGGCAAAAATCAACTAAACCGCACTCTCAAATTGTTTCAAAAATCTAAGGTCATTTTCACTGAAAATCCGCAGGTCTTTTATTTGATATTTAAGCATCGTAATGCGTTCAATGCCCATTCCAAAAGCAAACCCGGAATACTTTTTTGAATCAATTCCGCAATTTTCCAACACATTTGGATGAACCATTCCGCAGCCCAGGATTTCTACCCAACCCGTGTGTTTACAAACGTTGCAGCCAACGCCGCCACAAATAAGACAGGAAATGTCCATCTCAGCACTCGGTTCTGTAAAAGGAAAATAAGATGGCCGGAAACGGACTTTAATTTCTTTACCAAACATTTCCTGCACAAAGAAATAAAGTGTTTGTTTTAAATCTGCAAATGAAACATTATCTGCAATATATAAGCCTTCTACCTGGTTGAAAAAACAATGCGCTCTTGCACTAATGGTTTCATTGCGGTACACACGTCCCGGGCAAATAATTCTAATGGGAAGTTTTCCTTTTTCCATTTCACGCACCTGCACGCTGCTTGTGTGTGTGCGCAACATCCATGCAGGATTTTGAGAAACATAAAAGGTGTCTTGCATATCGCGAGCCGGATGGTTTTCAGGCAAATTCAATGCAGTGAAGTTGTGCCAGTCGTCTTCAATTTCAGGGCCTTCAGCAACGGCAAAGCCAAGCCTTTGAAAAATAGATACAATTTTATTTCTTACAATACTAATCGGATGACGGCTTCCAATGGGTAAGGCATCGCCCGGCAATGAAAGATCAATGCTTTCGGTTATTTGTGCTTTGTTGTCTGTCCTTGTCTTCAGTTCTTCCCATTTATTTTCAGCAAACAATTTGAATTCGTTCAGCACTTTTCCCATTTCTCTTTTATTTTCAGGAGCGACGTTTTTCATTTCTCCCATCATCGATTTTACAGAGCCATGAGACCCAAGGAATTTGATGCGAAAAACTTCAGCAGGATTTTTATCATCACTGGAGAAATTATTGATTTCTTCTTTTAAATTATTGATTTGCAAAAGCAGATTTTCCATAGTTGCAAAAATACGTGAAAGAGGAGAAGAATTTTTTCGATTAAAGCTAAAATAATCGAAAACGTTATTTTATTTCTGCATTTTATTGTTAGGTTTGCCCGACAAAAAAATAGAAAATTGATTTACGATTTACACGAATATCTTTCTCCGCTGAATGTAGCTGAAATCAGCGGTGATGCGGCTTACAATGACAGTCAGCTGGGAAGTGTTATTAAAGTAAATGAAGAAGAAATTCCTGATTTATCCGATATCGATATTGTAATGGTTGGTGTAAATGAATTCAGGGGAAATGGTTTTATCTCAACTGACAATTCGGCGGATGCAATTCGTAAAAAATTTTATGAATTACATTACTGGCATAAAGAAATTTTGATTGCTGACATTGGAAATATTAAAAGCGGTGCGTCATTGAATGATAGTTATTCTGCACTTACTATTGTCTTGAAGGAACTGTTTCAATTAAATAAAACGGTGGTCATTATTGGTGGTTCGCATGATAATACTTTAGCGCAATATTTTGCTTATAAAGAATTGAACAAAATCATTGATGCAACGATTGTAGATGCCACAATTGATCTGCGAAGCGAATCACCTTTACGAAGCGAAAACTTTTTGATGGAAATGCTTACCAGCGAACCGAACATGGTAAGGCATTATAATCACATTGGGTTTCAAAGTTATTTTGTACATCCGGGAATGCTTGAAACAATGGATAAGCTTAGGTTTGATTGTTTCAGAGTTGGCACAGTAAAAGAAGACCTGGATGAGATGGAACCGGTGATTCGAAATTCTGATTTGTTTAGTTTTGATATTGCTGCAATAAAAAACAGTGACGCGCCGGCAGCAACATGTAGCCCTAACGGATTTACGGGCGAAGAAGCGTGTACCCTTGCGCGTTATGCCGGAATGAGCGCGTTGGTTTCTACAATTGGATTTTATGGGTATGATGCCGCTAAGGATTCCAAACATCTTACCGCATTACAAATTGCGCAAATGCTTTGGTATTTTATTGATGGAAGAAACCGGATCAGAAAAGAATCTTTATTGCACGAGACTCAGGATTTTAACCAGTTTCACACGGCTTTTGCAGAAGTAGATACCGTTTTTCTTCAAAGTAAAAAAACAGGAAGATGGTGGATGCAATTGCCGGATAAAAAAGTAATTGCATGCAGTTATAAAGATTATTTATTTGCGAGCAACAATGAAATTCCTGAAAGATGGCTGAGGGCTCAGGAAAGAGATGTGTAAATTATTTTGCAGTAAATGAAGAAATAAATCGAAATTATATTTTCAATAATGTCTTATCACCTTCGGCTGGCAATCAATAAATTCAAATCAGTAAATTTCAAGTCGAATCTTTGGCTCAAATGAAAATTAGTAAGTGCGCCTTTGAATAAATAAATGCCGCTGCGGATATTGATTTTATACCAAACTAAATTCTCAAACCCGCCATCATCGGCCATTTCAAGCATCAGCGGCATCAAAACGTTGCTGATTGCCTGGGAAGCAGTGCGTGCAAATCCACTAGGAATATTGGGAACGCAATAATGAATCACATCATATTTTTTAAAAACCGGGGATGCATGCGAAGTGATCCTGGAAGTTTCAAAACAACCGCCATGATCGATGCTAACATCGACAATGACACTTCCCGGCCGCATTCTGCTCACCATTTCTTCTGTTACAACAAGAGGAGTTCTGCCACCGGAAGCTGCAAGAGCACCAACTGCTACATCACAGGTTTTTAATTGTTTCGATAAAATTCCAGGCTCTATAACCGAGGTGAATAAACGCAAACCAATGTTATTTTGCAATCGTTTTAAACGATAAATACTGTTGTCAAAAATCTTAATACTTGCACCCATCGCCAGCGCCGTTCTGGCAGCTTGTTCGCCCACAATTCCTGCGCCGATGATGATTACTTTCGTTGGTGGAATTCCGGAAATACCTCCTACCAAAACGCCTTTTCCATGATTGGCATTACTTAAATATTGACCGGCGATCAGCATCACAGCGCTTCCGGCTATTTCACTCATGCTGCGTACAATCGGGTTGTGGCCACTATCATCTTTCAGGGTTTCAAAACTAAGCGCGGTGATCTTTTTCTCCATCATTTTCTCCAGAATTTCCCGCTTCATGGCGGTAACATGGATTGGGGAAATGATGAATTGATTTGGTTTTAGCAGATCAATTTCTGCTTCGCAAACCGGAGCACTTTTTACAATCACATCACATTCAAAAACCTCTTTTTTTGAATGGGCAATTTTTGCACCGGCATCGCTGTAATCTTTGTCCGAATAACTTGCACCTTCTCCGGCTTTACTTTCCATAATGACTCGGTGATTGTTCGCAACTAAAACACTTACTGCGTCAGGAGTAAGAGCCACCCGGTTTTCCTGGAAAGAAGTTTCTCTCGGAATGCCAATCAATAATTCTGCGCCTTTAGGTTTGATGTCGAGAGTTTCTTCTAACGTTTCATAAGAGAAGTATGGGGAAACAAAAGGTTTTGAAGATGCCATGTAGAAAATTTACAATGATGGGATATAAATATAAAATTTTATGACGGAAGTTGTATCACCAATTTTCGTTCAGTGTCTGAAATGATTTCGAAATTAGAAAAAACGGTATCATTCGGAAAAATATCAGTCGCTTTTTCAGGCCATTCTACAAAGCACATTTCATTGCTGTTTAAACAATCTTCAATGCCTGCTTCCATCTCTTCGTGGCTGCTTTTTATTCGATAAAGATCAATGTGATAAATAATTTTTCCTTCAAGAGTTTTATATTCCTGAATGATAGAATAAGTAGGACTGGTAACGGTTTCAACTACTTTTAATTCTTTACAAAGGGCGCTGATAAATGTGGTTTTCCCGGCTCCCAAGTCGCCCGAAAAAGCAAAAACTTTATAACGATCAAATGTTTTCAAAAATTCAGAAGCAACCTTTTCTATTGATTCCAGCTCAAAAAATATTTCCATACTTACCTGTGGTTTCAGGTAAAATTAATTGAGGATCATAGAATAACAAAAAGTATGAATTGATTGAAAACATTTGTCTTTCTTATTTATGATGGATTCCAACTAATTTTTTTAATCTAAGGCATTTCTTCTCCACAAGGTTCCAGCTCAATACAGCCATTGGAAAAACAATGACGATTGTGTATAGAAATAAAGCAAAAGAGTTTTCTTTGACGATACCTGCTGCTATAAACATCTGTTGTACGGGAAAAGAAAAAACATAAATCCCATACGTGAAGTCGCCATATTTTCCGGCATGGTTCGTAATTCCCTTTATTTGTGCAACGCTGTTTACCAGCACAGGAATTGAAAAAAAATAAAGAAAATTTAAGGACGGAAATAAAACACCTGTTATAAACGCAATCAAACTAAACGAAATAAAGGAAAAGAATGAATTAGAAAAGTTGATTTTCAAAAAATAAAGTGCTGCTGAATTTAAAAAAAGAAGTGCATAAAAAAATGGCAGGCTTGTAAAATAACGAACCATCTCACCATCGAAAAAGAACCGGTTAGCCAGGTAAAAAAAATTGACAACTGCAATGAATAAAACAATGTAACTCTTATATTTTTTTCTTAATAAAAAAATAATGCACATTAAAATATAAAGCCGTTCCTCTAAAATTAATGTCCATAGAGAACCGTTGACTCCATTCTCTGCAATGTTATGAACAAAAACACCAGGCAATGTAAATTGCAGTCCAAAAACCGGCATAATATTTCTAAAATAACTCCAGGTGTTTGTATTTAAAAAATAATCCTTGGCAGAAAGATTTGTAAAAAAAACACAAACAAAAACGGTTAAAATACAGGTAACAATCAGTAATGGCTGAATGCGCAAAAATCTTTTCCATAAATAATTTATAACACCTGGCGATCTGGCTGTACTTTTTGCGATCAAAAAACCACTGATACAAAAAAAAATACTTAAACCAATAAATGAGAAATTGAGCCTGCCTTTTGTAAGCTGCATTAAAGGCTCACTGCCTGCCTGATGTAACAAAGAAAATGAATGGTAAAAAATAATTGAGAATGCAGCAAAAAGGCGTAGAAAATCATAATTATTTTGAAACCTTTCGTGGTGATGCATCGATATTTATTCAAGCTGGAAATTTAAAGAAGTTTACATCAAAGTGGTAGGATTTTTTTTAAATATTAAAAAATCTGCCAGTAAAAGAATAAATAAGCGAATTTTTTAATTCAGGTTATTCTTCTAAATTACTAAACCATTTATTTGAATGTAAGCTCTGTCAAACATTACACTTCCAGCGACTTACTGGTCATTCTGATAACCGGAATGATCATTTCCTCAAGGCTTACGCCTCCGTGCTGAAAAGTATTGCGATAATAATTTGCAAAATGGTTGTAGTTATTTGGATAGCATAAATATCCATCCTGCTTGGCAAAAATGAATGAAGAATTTACATTTGGAACCGGTAACCCTGCCTGCCGCGGATCGCGAAATGCAAGTACTTCTTTTGGTTCATAATTCAAATTACGGCCATGTTTATATCTAAGATTAGCTGTGGTTTGTTTATCTCCAACCACTTTTTGTGGCGTATTAACGCGCACGCTTCCATGATCAGTTGCTATGATGAGATTTATTTTTTTATCAGCAATTTTTTTCAACGCCTGATGCAATGGTGAATGCTCAAACCACGATGCAGTAAGGCTTCTGTAACTTACTTCGTCTGCCGCAAGTTCTTTCAATACTTCCATTTCTGTTCTGGCATGACTGAGCATATCTACGAAATTGTAAACGATAACATTAATATCATTGTTTAAAAAATTATGAATATTGTCAACCAGTTTTTGAGCGTCCTGGTGATTGGTAATTTTGGTATAAGAATATTTCAAATCTTCTTTGCGGAGTTTTTTTAATTGCGCCTTAAAAAATTGTTCTTCAAATAAATTTTTGCCACCTTCTTCGTCATCGTTTTTCCATTCTACCGGAAATTGTTTTTCTATTTCTATTGGCAGCATTCCCGCGAAAATAGCGTTGCGACTGTATTGTGTTGCTGTGGGCAACAAAGAATAAAATGTTTCTTCTTCCTGTATCCTGAAATTTTCTGAAAACAACGGTTGGATTGCTTTCCACTGATCGAATCTTAAATTATCGATTAAAATAAAGAAAGTAGGCGTTCCTTTTTCTACATGCGGAAACACTTTAAATTTCATGAGGGTATTGCTCATGATTGGCGCATCGGCAGCGGGATTCGTTACCCATTTGGAATAATTTTTTGAGATGAATTTAAAGAATTCCAGGTTTGCTTCTGCTTTCTGCGACTGAAAAATTTCGCGCATTTCCGGGCTGTCGCTTTTTTTCATTTCCAGTTCCCAATACACTAACTTTTTATAAATATCCATCCAGCCGTTGTAATCAGGATTATCATTCAGCGCCATGAATAGATCCCGAAATTGTTGCTGATACGCCGTGGTGGTTTTTTCAGCAACAAGTCTTTTATTATCAATAATTTTTTTCAGCGAAAGCCATACCTGGTTTGGGTTTACCGGTTTTATCAGGTAATCGGTTATTTGCGAACCAATGGCTTCATCCATCAGGTTTTCGGTTTCATTTTTAGTGATTAAAACAATCGGAATTTGCGAATTAATTTCTTTGATCTTTTGGAGCGTTTCCAGGCCGGTGATTCCCGGCATGCTTTCGTCGAGAAGTACCACATCTACAATATGATCTTTTACATAATCAATTGCATCATGGCCATTGCTCAGTGATGTTACATCGTACCCTTTATGTTCCAAAAACATGATCTGGGATTTTAAACTTTCCATTTCGTCATCTACCCATAAAATTTTTGCTGTATTCATCTATCTTTTTTATTAATCGTATTTTTTACCACTGAAACTCAATGCGTCTCATCTGAGGTTGCTTACAAATGTAAATTATTCCCTTCCCAAAAATTATCTTTGCACCGGTTGGAAATCTTTTTAACAATTCCAAAGAATGCCATTTAGAAAAATAATTAATGATCCGGTTTATGGTTTTATTACAATAGATGATGAAC
>JBQCFI010000480.1:0-2599 GCA_051959325.1 Ginsengibacter sp.
AATTTTAATAATGCAGTTGTTTATAGAGTTGTTGCAAAAGCCGAAGATGTGAGCGATGGCGAAGAAGCAGCAATTCCGGTTGTTACGAACAGAACGCTTGTAACAGAAACGATGCCTTTGCCGATGCACGGCGAGGGAACAAAGGATTTCAAATTCGAAAAACTGTTGCATTCTGATACTTCCAAAACGCTTACCAATTACGGATTAACAGTAGAATATACCACCAACCCCGCATGGTATGCCATTCAGGCATTACCATATCTGATGGAGTATCCTTATGAATGTACCGAGCAAACTTTTAATCGTTTTTATGCAAATGCTTTGGCAGAAAAAATTGTCAATTCTTCTCCGACAATAAAAGCAGTATTTGAGAAATGGGCAACTACTGATACTTCTGCATTGATGAGTAATCTGCAAAAAAATGAAGAATTAAAATCTGTTTTACTGGAAGAAACTCCATGGGTTTTACAGGGACAAAGCGAGGCGCAGCAAAAGAAAAATATTGCCATGCTTTTTAACATGGTAAAAATGAGTCTTCAATTACAATCGGCAATTGATAAACTAAAAGACATGCAATCGACAAATGGCGGATTTGTTTGGTTCAAAGGCGGTCCGGATAACCGTTACATGACCCAATACATTGTAACAGGCATTGGTCATTTGAAAAAATTAAACGCTACTCCGGCAAACCAACAAATAACACTGAATTCTATTCTGGAAAAAGCCATTCCATATCTGGACAAAAGACTGAAAGACGACTATGATAATTTAATTAAAAACAAAGCGGATTTAAGCAAGAGTAATCTTTCTGCTATCGCAATCCAGTATTTATACATGCGCAGTTTTTTCCCGGAATCTTCTATCCCAAAAGAAACAGAAACTGCTTATAACTATTATCGTAATCAAACAAAAAAATATTGGCTTAATCAGAGCAAATATATGCAGGGAATGATTGCTTTGGCACTGAGCAGAACGAATGAGACTGCTACAGCAAGAGTAATCATGCAATCATTAAAAGAAAACGCAATCAACAATGAAGAACTGGGGATGTATTGGAAAGAATGGAACAATAAAGGTTATTGGTGGTACCAGGCGCCGATAGAATCTCAATCATTAATGATCGAAGCTTTTTCAGAAATTGATAATGATGCAAAAACCATTGGAGATTTAAAAACATGGTTATTAAAGAATAAGCAAACGAACAATTGGAAAACCAGCAAAGCCACTGCTGATGCTTGTTACGCGCTTTTATTACAAGGAACAAATTGGTTAGCAGAAGAAAAAAATGTAGTAATAAAATTAGGCGCTCTCTCTATGAACACCCACGATGAAAAACAGGAATCAGGCACCGGATATTTCAAAAGAAAAATTGATGGCGATAAAGTAAAACCGGAAATGGGAAATATAAAAGTAACGGTTTCATCTTCGTCAAAACATAATTCACAACTTCCTTCGTGGGGCTCGGTTTATTGGCAATATTTTGAAAATCTCGACAAAATTTCTTTTGCAGAAACACCATTGAAACTTTCTAAGAAATTATTTGTAGAAAAAAATTCCGACAAAGGACCGGTTTTAATTGCTGTAAATGATGGCGATAAATTGGACATTGGTGATAAAATAAAAGTACGCATCGAACTTCGTGTTGACCGCGACATGGAATATGTTCACATGAAAGATATGCGTGCCTCTTGCATGGAACCAGTCAATGTTCTCAGCGGTTACAAATACCAGGATGGGCTTGGTTATTATGAAACCACGAAAGATGTAAGCACTAATTTCTTCTTTGGATATTTGAACAAAGGGACTTATGTTTTTGAATATCCAATGTTTGTCACTCATTCTGGAAATTTCAGCAATGGTATTACCACCATTCAATGCATGTACGCACCTGAATTTACGGCACATAGTGAAGGAGTGAGAGTCAGTGTCGTGAATAAGAATTGAGAATATTTGTTCGTTTGCTGAAAAAAAAGAGCTGCATGGTTTAAAACCCCGCAGCTCTTTTTCTTATTTATATGCGATAAATTTTTGTTCAGCTTTCACTATTTTTTCAAAAAAACTTTTAAAAACAGGATAGTCTTCCGGGGAAATTTGCTGTGCTCTTGCATTTGAAAATTTCCTCGTTATTACTAATTTATCATCTGATTTTAATGTGTATTGAATTGAATATTTGAGGTCCTTAAATGACAGCGTTTCGTTCTTTGGCAACTCTACAAACTTCTTGCCTGTGGGAGCGATAATATTTACTACAGTTTCATAACCATCAGCATTTTCATAGCTCCAATATTCGATCGGATAAACTCTTTTGTCGGAAGAAAAATTATCCAACGTAGCTACCAGGTCCGGATAAACTACCTTGAACGTAAATAAACTGCCAATTTCCGCAATTTCATTTTGTACTTTATAATGATAAGTATATTCTACTGAATCGTTCAGTTTATTGAGTTCTTTAAAACTTATTTTATCTAAACGCACATTGTTTTTGTAAGAACTGGCAACAGATTTTTGCATATCCTCCAATTGTTTTTCATTCTCCAGGTTTTCATAATCTTCTCTAATGGGGGATGAAAACGCACCATACTTTATCGTTTTCACATCA
>JBQCFI010000481.1:0-11495 GCA_051959325.1 Ginsengibacter sp.
GGTGTGATGGACGAAAGGTCAACCGGTGTATTCAGCGGAAAGATCTTTGTGAGGCCTGATGCACAAAAAACGAATGCCTACCAGACAAACAATAACATTTTGCTGAGCGATAATGCCACGGTGAATACAAAGCCTCAATTGGAAATTTTTGATGATGATGTAAAATGTTCTCATGGCTGTACGGTTGGCAGACTGGACGAAGAAGCACTGTTTTATTTGAGAGCGCGCGGCATTTCAAAGGAACATGCGCAGGCCATGTTATTAAAAGCATTTGCAGAAAGTATCATAGAGCAAATTAAAATTGAACCCCTGAAGGATTATGCAGAGCAATTAATCGTTGATCGTTTAGCGGATTGAAAGGAATAGATTAAATAGCATAAAATGAAAGAATTAATTGATATTATGCGTGGCGGAAGAAAATTTCTGATCAGTTTATTGGATGGAGTACCGGTCGAAAAGATGAATGAGATTCCGAACGGATTCAACAATAACCTGGCGTGGAATGTTGCGCATATGATTGCCAATCAACAAATCTTATGTTACCGGAATGCGGGGGCAGAACCCGTTATTGCGGATGAATTCATTGATAAATATAAAACAGGCACCCGCCCTGAAAATTTTATTGGCGAAAGCGAGATTAAAAAGTTTTTCCAATATTTACTTTCAACGATTGACCGGTTTGAAAAAGATTCAGAAACAAAAATGTTCAAACATTATGAGCCGCGTGAATTTAAATCGTACCCGGGATTGAAACTTGAAAATATCAAGGATGCTGCTAAATTCGTCACCTTTCATGATGGATTGCATATTGGTTACTGTATGGCCTTAAAAAGGGCTTTGAAAAATTAAAAATTGCACGGGATTTAATTAACCGAAAAAATGGAAACAACTACCATCATATCACCCACGTTCGATGTCGATGTCATCAGAAAATCTTTTCCGGTCCTGGAAAGGGAAGTGAATAATCAGTTGTTGGTTTACCTTGATAATGCGGCTACCTCGCAAAAGCCACAGGTGGTAATTGACGCGCTCGATTATTATTATTCAAATTACAATGCCAATATTCATCGGGGCATTCACACCCTTGCAGAAGAAGCAACGGCGGCTTATGAAGCAACGCGCAATACCGTAAGAAATTTTATTAATGCTGCATTTTCAGAAGAAATCATCTTTACAAGAGGAACCACAGAAGGAATCAACCTGGTTGCTTATACCTGGGGGAGAAAAAATATAAATGCGGGGGATGAAATTATCATTTCTACCATGGAACATCATTCAAACATAGTACCATGGCAGATCCTGTGCGAAGAAAAGAATGCGGTTCTAAAAGTAATTCCGATAAATGACGATGGGGAATTGCTGATAGATGAATATAAGAAGTTATTTTCTCCGAAAACAAAATTGGTTTCCATTGTGCATGTATCCAATGCATTGGGCACGATCAACCCCGTGAAAGAAATCGTTGACCTGGCGCATGAAAACGGTGCTCATGTTTTGGTAGATGGCGCGCAATCTACGGTTCATCTTGACATTGATGTGCAGGATATGGATTGCGATTTTTTTGCTTTTTCAGGGCATAAGGTTTATGGACCTACTGGCGCTGGAGTTCTTTACGGGAAGAAAAAAATCCTCGAAGAAATGCCGGTATTTATGGGCGGCGGAGAAATGATCAAAGAAGTAACTTTTGAGAAAACTACGTATGCCAATTTGCCTTATAAATATGAAGCAGGCACGCCCAATATTGCTGATACGATTGCCTTAAAAGTGGCTTTGGATTTTATAACAGAAACCGGAAAACAATTGATGAGAAATCATGAAAATAATTTGTTGAAATATGCAACAGAACAAATGAAATCCATTCCGGGTTTGCGGATCATTGGCAATGCAAAAAATAAAGTAAGCGTTATTTCTTTTGTTATAAAAAATATTCATCCACAGGACGTCGGTGTATTATTAGACAACCAGGGAATCGCTGTGAGAACCGGCCACCACTGCACGCAGCCTTTGATGAACCGTTTTCAGATTCCGGGAACTGTCCGTGCTTCTTTTGCGATGTACAATACAAAAGAAGAAGTCGACCGGCTGATTTCAGGAATTCAAAAATCTATAAAAATGCTGTCGTAAATGAATGAAGATACAACGATAAAAGAAAGAGAGGATGAGATAACAGACGAATTTTCTTTGTTTGATAGCTGGGAAGAAAAATATGAATATATCATTGATCTGGGTAAAAGATTGGAGCCGTTGGATGACAAGTTTAAGGTTGAAGAGAACATCATTAAAGGATGTCAATCAACCGTGTGGCTGACCTCTGATTTTAAAAACGGAAAAGTTTATTATAAAGCAGATAGTGATGCCATCATCGTAAAAGGATTAATAAGCATGTTGATCAAAGTGTTATCCGGCCACAAACCAGATGAAATTATTAATGCGAGATTGGATTTTATTAAAGACATTGGTATGATGACCCATCTGGCTCAAACGCGCTCCAATGGCTTACTTTCGATGGTGAAACAAATAAAAAATTACGCGTTGGCTTATAAGTCGGTTGATGCGGCATAAATAAGAAAATTATGGAAACAGAAGAATTAAAAGAGAAAGTGATTGCAGCATTACATGAAATTTATGATCCTGAAAGTCCTGTTGATATTTATGAATTGGGATTGATTTATGAAGTCGAGATTTTGCCTATCAATAATGTTCAGATCGTAATGACACTTACTGCTCCGAGTTGCCCATCTGCACAGGAACTGCCGGTGGAAGTAGAAGATAAAGTAAGAGCGATTGAAGGAGTGAACGACGTGCATGTTTCTGTAGTGTGGGATCCGCCATGGGACAGAAGTATGATGAGCGAAGTGGCGATGTTGGAATTAGGGTTCATGTAATTTGGGTTTGAGCTTCAAGGATGAAAGTTGAATTGCTTTCTGCTTTGGGCCTTTTCAATAAAAATTATTCATCATGAAAATCACATCACAGGAAGAATACGGTTTGCGGATATTGCTGCGCATTGCAAGATGCCATGACGAAGACAGCATGAGCATCCAGGCGTTAAGTGCTGCCGAAGGTTTGTCGCCTGCTTATGTTGCAAAACTTACCAGGATATTGCGCCAGGCTGGATTTATCAATAGTACACCCGGAAACATTGGTGGCTATATTCTAGCAAAACCGGCAACAGACATTAATATTAATAAGGTACTGAAGACACTGGGTGGTTCTTTATATTCCAAGGATTTTTGCAGTGATTTTACAGGAGCAAGCCGGCTTTGTACGAATTCTGTTGATTGTAGTGTTCGCTCGCTTTGGCAGATGATCCAGTTTTCTATTGATCAGTTATTGGATAAAATACAATTGAGTGATTTGATCGGAAATGAAAAAACCTCAGACAATCTTTTAAAACAATTGTTGGAGCAACATCAGTACAGGGCTGATATGGAACCTTCAATTCTCGGTGAGCAAACCCGATAACATCGTTCAGCGAACCTTCGCACCGCAGAAGGCAAGCGTCCCGAACGGGAATTAGCTTTCAATCTTCATGCTTCCCCCAACCCCACATTAAAAACTGTGGCATTGCGCGCCCCCACGTTGCAACATCATGTTTACCATCTTTTAATTCCAAATAGAAAATATCGGTTTTCGGATCATATCCTTTTTTTTCGAGTTCAATAATCAAAGCCAATGTGTCGTCAATAGAATCGATAACTCCATTGTTATTTCTATCAGCAGTCTCATCCAAAGTTCCGGTTTCGAAAAAGAATTTCAACCAGGGATAATATCCGCCGTTTTTAATTTCATTGTGCAGGATGCGGTGCTTTTCTTCAGAAAAACCAGGATCATCCTGGGGGACTGTGCGCCACCAAAGAGATCCGCTAAATACGCCGACTTTTGAAAATTCATCCGGATGATTCCAGACAATATCCAAAGCACTGAGTCCTCCGAGTGAAAACCCACAAAATGACTTCTGTTTGAAAGATGAAATTTTGTATTCTTTTTTGATGAAAGGAATTAATTCTTCTAAAATAAAACGGCTGTATAACAAGGCTTTTGCTCCTTCGCCTTTATCATTTAAAACATTTGAAGTTCCATATTCGTTTTTTCTATCCGGGCCGCAGTAAATGCCCACACAGAGTAATGGAGTTATTTTATCTGTAAGATCCTTTAAAATATTTTCAAAATCCATTGAGATGAGATCTTGTCCATCATTGATCAACAGAAGCTCACCCTCATTCAATGGTTTTTCAGGAAGATAAAGATCAAAAGTTACTTGTCTTTCTAAAAATGCAGAAGCAATTATGTGCGTTTTGACAGAAGAACCGGTTTGCATAGGTCGTCAAAAATAGAACTTTCTGTTCAACGTTCCATGTTCGGGGGTTGGGTGGGCTAATACTCTTCAATATTCAACAATAGATGGAATTGTTCAGGGTGAATGTTTAGGACTATCATTCAGCCCGAACGTTTAGGCCGCGGAAGGCAAGCGTGCCGACCGGGGAGAACTTTTAATGTTTGTCATCATCCAAAAGGCATAAAGTCGTGGTCGCAAATACTACGTGCGCAAGTACCAGATGCTTGTAGAAATCATTGAAATGTATTTTTGGCGGGTCAGGATGAAGGCTGAACGTAGCTTTCCAGATGCCAACGGCGACAACACCATTTGCCAAACCCAAAACAATACCGTCCGGTACATTGGAATTAAGCTTCGTATCTTTTAAAAGATAATGATAAATGACGGCAAAAGTAAGTCCCGTGGTACAATGTAAAATCCATCCTATTACCTTTGCCTGTGGTTTTTTTATTTCAGGAACTGCTCTGTAAACCATTTTGCCCAATAATCTTGGTTCCCTGAAATCTTTGTTTTTTTTGCGTGATACCAAATAGCTGAATAAAGTCATTGCGCCAGTGCCCACAGCCGCTGCATGTAAAACATTCCGGGTTATCATAAAGTTTTTTTGAAAAACCACTAAAATACTATGCCAGATAAAATGCTTACCCGGTTCGGTCTTCTATCTAATACTTTTTAGCACAAAGTTTGATAAACTTTTAAATAAAAACTTATGTCAACTTCAAAAACTACAACAGACCTGAATGTGATTAAAAAATGGGCTGAACAAAGGGATGGTAAACCTACCAAAGTAAAAGGAGTGGGAGGAAAGGATGATGGAATTATCCGCATTAATTTTCCGGGATATTCCGGGGAGGATTCGCTTGAAGACATCTCCTGGGATGAATGGTACAAAATTTTTCAGGACCGAAAACTTGCATTTCTCTACCAGGACAAAACGGCGGATGGAAAAGAGAGCCGCTTTTTTAAACTGGTAGAACGATAAAGATATTCTACAAAAGTTTTTGTTCAAAACCTTACAGATTCACGAAAATCCGTAGGGTTTTTTTATCCCAAAAATTAATTTGCTACATTAGCAATAGCAAATGTTTTCAAAAGTGGTACATCATTTTCTAAATAAAAAACATTATGAAAAAGATTGGGATCTTGTTTGGTAAAGAAAGAAGTTTTCCGGAGGCGTTTATAGAAAGAGTAAATCAAAAAAAAGTGGAAGGAATTATAGCGGAGCCGGTAATCATAGATAAGTTGATGCAGGGAGAACCAAGTGGCTATTATGTGATCATTGACAGCATTTCGCAGGATGTGCCATTTTATCGCGCGTATCTAAAAAATGCCGGATTGAATGGCACGGCGGTGATCAATAATCCCTTTTGGTGGAGCGCCGATGAAAAATTTTTTAATAATTGCCTGATGACGAAACTTAATGTTCCGGTACCGAAAACCGTTCTGATTCCTTCCAGCGCCCGGCCAGCGGAAACTTCTGATCAATCTTTTTCAAATCTTACTTATCCATTAGACTGGGAACGCATTTTCGATTATATCGGATTTCCGGCTTACATGAAGCCCCACGCAGGCGGTGGTTGGAAAAGCGTTTATAAAGTAACCGGTATCGACGATTTTTTTACCAAACACGGCGAAACCGGCGAGCTGGTGATGATGTTGCAGGAAGAAATCATTTTTGATGAGTATTACCGGTGTTATTGTATCGGTGGAAAAGATATCCGGATCATGCCTTATGAACCCCGTAATGCACACCACCTTCGCTATGCGGCGGATTTCAAACCGGATAATGAAAAAATAAATCAAATGACGGACATCGTGCTACGAATCTGTAAATTTTTGGGTTATGATTTCAACACGGTGGAACTGGCTATCAGGAATGGAGTGCCGTACGCCATCGACTTTTGCAATCCTGCGCCAGACGCTGATCTTGCGAGTGTAGGACAGGAAAATTTTGACTGGGTTGTAGAAACTGCTGCTAATTTTTCAATCGAAAAAGCGCAAACGTTGAAGGAAGGAGCGGATAATCTTACCTGGGGGGAATTTATGAAAAAAAGTGTTTGTTAATTAGCGGATTTGCTGATTTGCTAATGTACTAATTCGGTAAACAAAGAAATAAAGTCATTTCCTTTTTTTCTGATGTTAAAAATCATCATTTCAAATCTTCAGGTTGTATCAAATAAATATGTTCAATGAAAAATCTCCTTTTTTTTCTTTTAGCAATATCAACGTGCTTTTCAGCCAAATCTCAGGATAGTACTTATGCCGAACGATTGGGTTTTCCAAAAAATGCCCGTGTTATCATTCTTCATATGGATGATGCAGGAATGTCTTTGAGTTCCAATCGTGGAATTGAAAAGGTGTTTAAAAACGGAGTTGCTAATTCCACCAGCGTGATGATGCCTTGTCCGTGGGTCCCACAAATCGTAAGGTATATAGAATCTCATCCCGCTACAGATGCCGGATTGCATCTTACTTTAAATGCTGAATGGAAAGATTATCGGTGGGTACCGTTGGCCGGAGCAGCGGCAGTTCCTGGTTTGACAGATTCCACCGGTTGTTTGTGGCGTGATGTGATGGATGTAGTGAAACATGCTTCTGCAGAGGAAGTGGATCAGGAAATCAGGGCACAGTTGAACAGAGCACTTAAAATGGGCTTTCATCCTACTCATTTGGATTCTCATATGGGAACTTTATTTGCCAGTCCTTCTTTTCTTCAAAAATATATCTCCTTAGGTATTGAAAAACAGATTCCAATTATGTTTCCCGGCGGCCATGATAGTTACATCGGTAAGGAAATGATGCTTTCTACTGAGCAAATTCATTATTTTCAAAACATAGGCAAAACGATTTGGAGCGCGGGATTACCGCTTTTGGATGATCTGATGAATAGCAGCTATGATTGGGATCCGCCTTCGGATGTTAAAGATGATGGAAGCCTAACCAAATGGCGTGTGGCATTATACGAAAAAGCAATGTTGCAATTGAAGCCAGGTGTCACCATGGTCATCATGCATTGTACCGATCCTTCTTCCATTTTTACAGAAATAACAGATAGCGGAGAAAAAAGAAAAGCAGATATGCTGGCAATGCTGGATCCAGGATTTAAAAAGTTTCTAAAAGACAATGGTTTTATATTAACAACCTGGCGTGAACTAATGGAAAGAAGAAAGAACGTTAAGTAACTCCGATTGGGAACAGTGAGTTTTCAGTGAAGGAAGAAATAACGCAGATTCATGTTTTTGATCGTCATTTAATTTCAGCAAAATATTTTTTCAATTTCTACTTTATACTTTTTGTTTTAAAAATTTTAGTTTTACTTTTGCCCTACATTAAAAAAATAAACTTCACATAATGAAAGAAACAAGCGACGAAAGAATGGCTTACAGAGGCATTATCCTGGTTACCCTTTTCGAAATTTTAGTTCTATTATTTTTCGTTGCCATCAATCTTTAATTTTTCTAAATAATTTTTTTTTCATTCTAAGGGTAATTTTTTACCCAGTCTATTTTTGTTTTCCCTTCCAGGTTTTTTCTTCTTTCGCATTACGTCCTTTTGATTTATGAATCATTAAGTTGGAATCTTTTTTGTGAATAAACAGATTCTAAAAGCAAACATTCTGTATGCTTTCTCATTTTTAATATTAATTAATCAAGATGAACACAAACCGTTTAAGCGAAAGTATTTGCAAAGCCCTTAATGATCAGATGACAAAGGAAGCGCATGCTTCGCAGATCTATTTGTCCTATGCGAGCTGGTTGAATGCCCAGGGATATGAAGGTGTAGCCAATTTTTTATTCCGTCATGCCAACGAAGAGCGCAACCACATGATGAAATTCCTGGAATACATCCTGGAACGCGGCTCTACTGTAAAAATATCCGCTATTCCCGCTCCGGGTGAAAATCCAACCAGCGTATATGATGCGTTTCAAAAAGCTTTCAAACAGGAAGTCGATAATTCAGAATCCATTTATAAGATTGTAAAACAAAGTTTTGAGGAGGCGGATTGGGCTACCTGGAATTTTTTGCAATGGTTTGTAAAAGAACAAACAGAAGAAGAAACTTTAATAATGAATATGCTGGATAAATTTAAAATTGCCGGTGGCGATAAAGTTTCTGATCAAAGCTTGTACTCGATTGATCGAGACCTTATGTCAACACCCGATGAAGCCGATCTGGCAAGGGAAAAAACAGTTGAAGAACCTTGAAAATTTATTTGCTAACGCGGCAACGTTTCAATCATGAGAGTGATAATAGGTGAACAGTATTTATTCCCAAAAGATCTTTTGTGAAGTGACGGGAATTTAGAATTAAATAAAAATTATTTTACTTCAACAGTTGCTTTAGGAAAAAAACTTTTCAATGAATCTAAAATAGTGGTGGTATCTGCGAGAGGCCGCCTGAACGGTTCAGCCACTTTATAAATAACAGAATCATTTGTGAAGATGCTTACATCCGGATGTAGTTTCTTTAAAGTTTTTACTTTCCATTCGGCGGCAGGAAGACTTTTATAACGACTTATCACCATAATAAATGAAACTGAATCAGCGTTTTTACTACTGTCTACAGCCGCATTTGCTATTATGGCTGAATCAGCTTTGTAAGAAGAATCCTTCAATGGAACCACCGGTTCTGTTGTAGTGATTGTTTCGGGTTCATTTTTTTGATTGAATCCATAATGCCATACAGCCCATCCGATAAAACCGAGAACAATCAGGATCAGTAAAACGAAAACGGCCCTTGCTCCATTTTTTGATCTTCTGTCTTTTTGATAATCGTTAAATAAGCTTTCTTCCGGTTCCGTTCCTTCCGCTTCTTCATTTTTTACTTTATTCGGCTCGATTTTTTGTGCAACCAACTGGCCAGGTTTGAAAGCCAAAATTCCTGAATTTAGTTTTTCAAGTGTGCCAATATTTGGGAGTGTTAAGGGTTTTCCGATATTCAGAAATTGTCTTCCAAGAGAAAGAAATGAGTCAAGATCGGAAGAAGCCAGCGGTTTGATTTTATTGGTATGTTCTACAATGAAATCCACCAAACCTTCATCCTCGGTTACTTTCGGATCGTAATGAAAGGTAACGGAATTTTCAGGTAAAATAATCGGTTTATCGGGATCAGCAGAATCAGGAAGTGACGCATTGAGATCAAAAGTTCCGATGCCCTGCAAGGTTAGTTTTTTGTTTTTTAACAGATAATGTACCAGTACTTGTTCGATTTTCACGTGGAGGTTTTAGTATCGCAAACCTACATTTTATTGAGTGAATTCCAAAAAAAGGAAGTAAAAAATCCGTTTGCAGAAATTTTATTCTTATTTACATGTTACCTTTGTGACATGCTTACAAAAGAAGAAGAATCATTTATTGTTTATTGGGAAAAAAACCGTGAAAAAGAGAAAAATATCTGGAGAAGATTTTTATACGGATCGCCGTGGGGCCTTGTGTTTGCGCTTCCCATTCTCATTGCGGTCATTTTCCACGACTGGTACAAAAACATGGTTTATATTTCACCATCCCTGATTAGTTTAATTATTTTAGCCGTCATTGGCATCGCTGTATTTTATACCCTTTTCAGTATGCAGTTTAAATGGGATCGCAATGAACAAATATATGAAGAGTTAAAATTTAAACAGAATAAGGAGCACAAAGTCAATTTATAAATTTTATATTCTTTATTTGCATCCTCAAAAGTCTTTCTATACCCTCAAAATTCATTATGAAAAAATTATTTGCCTTGCCACTGATTGCTTTGTTATTTTTTGCTGCAAGTTGTAAAAAAAATAACGCTAACGGTAATGTAGCCTGTAACAGGACTCCTTCAACTATCGTAGCTCCGGCAGCAGAGCAGCAGGCATTGCAAGATTCTCTTACTGCACATGGCATCCAGGCGACAAAAGACTCTTCCGGTTTTTTTTATACCATCAATAAGCCAGGCACGGATCCGAAACCAAAAGACCTTTGCACAACTGTTGCAGCTTTTTACAGGGGTGGTTTTTTTAATGGATCCGGATTTGATTCTTCCGCATCAGGAAACCCACTTATTTTTCAACTTTTCCAGGTCATTCCAGGCTGGCAGAAAGGAATTTCTTTAGTGGGTAAAGGAGCAAATATTAATTTATACATTCCACCTTCATTGGGATATGGCTCTAAAGATGTTACCGATCCCTCAACAGGGAAAGTGGTCATTCCAGCTAATTCGTACCTTGTTTTCCAGGTAAGTGTTGCAGATATTGAATAATCCAGCAAGGCAACAAAAAAGCGTAATTCGTGACCAGGGGTATTCATTAAAATACATTATGTAAAAAGGAATTATTTTTCTTTACATTTAGATTTTAAATTTCCCGGATGAATTTCTTTAAACTAAACCCGCCTCCATTCTATTTAAAGCTTGCTTTGGTAATGGTTGGAATACTTTCTTTAGGTTACTTAACTGTAATTGGAAAAGAAATTCTATGCCCCCTGGTTTTCGGTTTTCTCTTTGCGATCCTTCTGCTGCCACTTTGCCGCTTTTTCGAAACAAAAATTAAATTACATCGTGGTGCGGCTTCTGCATTATCGGTTGTTATTTTATTGCTTGCCATTGCACTGTTGTTATACGTTATCGGTTCGCAACTTACCAGCATCACGCAGGACTGGCCTGTGTTTAAAGCGCAGCTTACGGAATCGCTTCATCATATCCACCAATGGATTTCGCAAAAATTTCATGTAGATCTTGCCAAGCAAATGGCGTATATTAATTCTACTGCCAACAGCATCGCTTCCCATTCAACTTCGATGATCGGCGCTACGGTGTTGTCACTGTCTTCACTGTTGTTGTTTGTTATTTTTATTCTTATTGATACTTTTTTTCTATTGTTTTACAGGCGCCTTTTTTTAAAATTTATTATCCGTTCCTTTAGAGAAGAAAACAGCAGCGTTGTTTTAGACATTTCAGAACAAATCCAATTCATCATTCGCAAATACATACTCGGCTTGCTTTTGGAAATGCTCATCGTAGCTTCAGTTTGCTGCGTGGTTTTTTTAATATTGGGAATAAAATACGCGATCTTACTTGGCTTGATTACCGGCTTATTTAATATCATTCCATACATTGGTATTTACACCGCGCTTTTGATAAACATTATTATCACTTTTGCAACAGGTGCATCCGGAAGCATTATTCTATT
>JBQCFI010000482.1:0-14150 GCA_051959325.1 Ginsengibacter sp.
AGAGAAAATTGAGTTGCCGAATCCGGATAATTTAAAAGCAGATTATTTTTTGGAAAGAAGAGAAATGGGCATCATCAATGTAGGCGGAAAAGGAATGATCCAGGCAGATGAAGAAATTTATGACCTGGATTTTAAAGAAGCATTGTACATCGGCAAAGAAACAAAAAAGGTGATTTTCTCTTCTGCAGATAAAGACGATCCGGCGAAGTTCTATATCAATTCTGCACCAGCGCATCATAAATATCCAACAAAAAAAGTGACAAGGAACGAAGCGGAGATCGTAACGGTTGGTTCTTTGGAAAATTCAAATCATCGGACTATAAATAAGCTTTTGGTTGCTTCTGTTATCCAAACCTGCCAGTTACAAATGGGAATGACGGAATTAAAACCGGGAAGCGTGTGGAACACCATGCCTGCGCATACACACGATCGCAGGATGGAAGTTTATTTCTATTTTGAAGTCGCAAAAGGACAATCGGTTTGTCATTTTATGGGCGAGCCACAGGAATCAAGACACATCTGGATGCAGAATGAACAAGCGGTCATTTCTCCCAACTGGAGCATTCATGCGGGTGCCGGTACTTCCAACTATACTTTTATATGGGGCATGGCCGGTGAAAATCTTGACTATGGAGATATGGATATGTGTGAGATCAATAACCTGAAATAAAATATATTCTGTAAAAATCACCGGTGTTATTTCTTAAAGCCTAATAAAAGATTTATGAAAAAAAATGTTCTTTTAGCTTTTCTGTTTTTTGCTTTTTTTCTAAATAAAAATTCAAATGCTCAAAATAATTCCCGTGCAGATTCCACTTTGAAAATCATGGAAAAAGTGGCTGATTGGCAATTGAATAGCTGGGATAAAAATGGCATGAGATGGCCCAAATACGACTGGACAAATGGTGCAGCCTATGCCGGATATATGGCGTTGATTAAAATTGCAAATCAACCGAAATACCGCAAGGCAATGTATGATATTGGTGAAGATATTCACTGGAACACTGGTCCAAGGCGAACCATGGCAGATGATTATTGTGTGGCGCAAATGTTTTCACAAATGTTTTCTTTGTATAAAGAACCAAAAATGATTGCACATTGGAAGGCACAGGTTGATTCAATAACTGCGATGCCGCATACAGAATCTCTTGAGTGGAAAAATGGTATTGCGAATCGCGAATGGGCCTGGTGTGATGCCTTATTCATGGGGCCGCCATCCTTCGCATATCTTTACACTGCAACCGGGGAAAGAAAGTACCTGGATATTGCCTCAAAGCTTTGGTGGAAAACGACTGATTATCTCTATGATTCTTCCGAACATTTATATACCCGCGACAGCCGGTATTTCAATTCCAAAGAAGCAAACGGAAAAAAAATGTTTTGGTCGCGCGGAAATGGCTGGGTGCTTGCCGGTTTGGTGAGAATGTTACAAAACATGCCTGCAAATTATCCTGACTGTAAACGTTTCGAGGATTTATATAAAAATATGTCTGCTAGAATTGCTTCACTTCAAACCGCTGATGGTACCTGGCACGCAGCGCTTCTTGATCCTCAAAGTTATCCTGCAAAAGAAACCAGCGGCACCGGATTTTTTTGTTATGCACTTGCCTGGGGCGTAAATCATGGATTGCTTTCTTATAAAAAATACAACCCGGTTATTGAAAAAGCATGGGCTGCATTGACGTCATCTGTCCATGCCGATGGAAAGTTAGGGAACGTGCAACAGATTGGAGAAAAGCCCGAACTGGTAGATGATAACAGCACTGAAGTTTATGGAGTAGGAGGGTTTCTTCTCGCGGGTTCTGAAATGATTGATTTGTTAAGGAAACATTCGCAAAAATGACCTAATCATTTCTTTATAAATTAATCGATAACATATGCTCCTTTACGATCTACCATTACAAGTGGAACTTCTTTGGTCGCTTCAAACTTATCAAAAGCGGCCTTTAATTGTAAGCCGAATTTTTCAAGCGATGGATTATTCCGTGTATAATTTTCAAAAAATTCAAGTGATTTTTTTCTGTCGTAGCGCACCGGAAAAACATGAACAGGTATAAAATCTTCGCCGCTTGCCTTTGCAGAACTCGCAATGAGATATATCTCTTCAATATCCTCGTCGGTGACAGGAATACAACCAATAGAAACACAACTGCCGTGAATATAAATTCCATTTCCGGGCCTGAGAGAATCACTCAAAATTTTATCAGATGCATTTGGATAATTTATACCCAAAGCGAGGTGGTAATTGCTTCTCGGATTAAATTCATTGATATAATAAAAACCTTCAGGCACCTGGTAATCGCCCTGCATCCTTTTTGGTCCCATGGCTCCGCTTAACAAGCAAACGCGGTAGGTTTTAAACAATTTGTATTTTTCCTTGGCCTGATTTTTTACCCAAACTTCCAGTTGACCATCATATTTAAAGCTGCGGATAAACATATATCTTACCGGCCATTCCAGGCCTTTGGCTTTAAACTCTTTTTCTAACGAATCCATGCGAATTGCCAGGGCCGTTTGCATTTTAAAAGAAATATCCCTTACGGGTAAATAGGAATTCTGTGCATGTGTAATGATCCATGCAAATGAAAAAAGGAAAGAAAGAAAAAGATTTCTATAAAATCTGCCGGACATTTTCGTAACAGTTGTTGTAGTCTGAAAACGTAAAATTAATTTTTTTATTGAATGAAAAAGCTGTTTAAAATTTCTTAACGTAATTTTTTATGCACTTTATTATCACTTCTAAAGGTTTCCTCTTTCAGCCTGCTCTCTTTCGATGGCTTCAAAAAGCGCTTTAAAATTTCCTTTGCCAAAACTCTTTGCTCCTTTTCTTTGAATGATCTCAAAGAACAACGTGGGCCTGTCTTCTACAGGTTTTGAAAATATTTGTAACAAATAACCTTCATCATCTCTGTCGATCAAAATTCCTAATTCGCTCAGTGGTTTCAGATCTTCATCTATATGGCCTACGCGGTCTAAGACCGTTGCATAATACGATGCCGGAATTTTTACAAATTCTACTCCACGATTTTTTAATGCGGTTACTGTTTCTATAATATTATGCGTTGCCAGCGCCACATGCTGTACGCCTTCGCCGTTATAAAACTCGAGGTATTCTTCTACCTGGCTTTTCTTTTTTCCTTCAGCAGGTTCGTTGATCGGGAATTTTACATAACCATTGCCATTACTCATTACCTTGCTCATCAACGCCGAATATTCTGTGGAAATATCCTTATCATCAAAGCTGAGAATATTCTTAAATCCCATGACATCTTCATAAAATTTCACCCACGGATTCATTTGGTTCCACCCGACATTTCCTACACAGTGATCTACATACAAAAGCCCGGTTGATGGCGGATTGTAAACACTTTCCCATTTTCTATATCCGGGCATAAATACACCGGAATAATTTTTTCTTTCAATAAATAAATGAACCGTATCCCCATAAGTATGAATGCCACTCATCATCACTTCGCCTTCATCATCTTTTAATGTCGTTGGTTCCAGGTAGCTTTTGCCGCCACGTTTGGTCGTTTCTTCCCACGCGCTGGTGGCATCCTCTACTTTCAATGCTAAAACTTTTACTCCATCTCCGTGTTTTGCAATGTGACGGGCAATTTCATTATTTTCCCTTATCGGAGTAGTGAGCACAAAAGTCAGTTTGTTTTGTTTCACTACATAACTGGCTCTGTCTTTCACACCGGTTTCCGGTCCGGCGTAGGCCAAAGATTGAAAGCCAAAAGCGGTTTTATAATAATGCGCCGCCTGTTTTGCATTTCCTACATAAAATTCTACATAATCGGTTCCCATCAAAGGCAAAAAATCGGTTGTCGTTTCTTCTTTTGCCGAGGGTGATAAAACTTCTGTAGCCATGTTTTTTATTTTTATCAAAGTTAAGAAAATGCCGCCAAGGTGATAATTTACTAATAAGTATTTGCTGTGACGAGAATATGAAATGGGTGTATTTCTTTGTTTGTTGTATTATAATTTGCTGAATTGTCCATCTTGAAATTAAAAGGAAATCCATGAACAACATCGGGGATTTTCTATTTTTCTGCAACATCGTCTATGGTAATTTTGAATTTGACTTTAAAAAAAAACAGACTGGGGATAAAAAGCGTGGCTGAAATAAAAATTCATGCAGATATGAAGAACCAAATTTTTCACCCTTAAAATTTAAAAAAATGAAAAAAAGTATTCTTTATGCTGCAACAGCATCCGCATTAATATTTGCCGCCTGCAAAAAAAATAATGATAAGCCTTCTTCCCCTTCGCTGGTTGGAAAATGGTCACTGTTAAATGAAAACATCATTGATGTTGAAAATGGAATCGCTGTTGATACGATTAACTATACCGGAACTCCGGCAGATTACGTTGATTTCCGAAGTGATCATAAAGTATATTCATCTGTAGCCACGATCACAGATACATCTGCTTATCAAATTTTAAACAACAATAAAGTTGTTATAGACATTGATACATTTGATATTCAATCATTAACAGCCACTTCTGCCAGCTTGTATAGTAAAGTTTTTGACGATGACAGCACGTACTCAAAAATTACTTTAAATCTAAAACGTTAGCCATTCGGGCGAAGATTAGAAAAAAATATCTTAACAATCACTACTTTTCCTGATCAATATCAGCACTCACTGTTTTGGTAATCTCCTTTCATTTTCAGAATTTCGATTTTTTTTAAAAATTACGAATGAATATTTCTTTTGAAGATACCAAAACCGCCTTTGCTTATAAAACGACTAAAGAACTTAAACGTGCCAAATTCCTTTTTGAATCCATGGGAAAACGGTGGCTGGTAAAGCTGGGTTTATGGTTCACCCCTTTAGCGCTTAAATTGCGATTGCCGGTAAAAGGATTGATCCGGAAAACGATTTTTAGCCAGTTTGTTGGAGGGGAAACACTGCAGGACACTTCTACAGTTGCCGAAAAGTTGGCACATTTTAATGTACATGTGATTTTAGATTATGGGGTAGAAGGAAAATCCGGCGAAGAAAATTTTGATCATGCGACCGATGAATTTATCAAAGTAATCCAATATGCCGCCACACAAAATAACATTCCTTTTATGAGTGTAAAACTGACCGGATTTTCCCGGTTTGGTTTATTGGAAAAAATACACAGCAATTCAGTTTATGTTGATATTATCCATGGAATTATACCGTTGGAAAAACTAAATGCTGATGAAAAAGCAGAGTGGGAGAGGATTGTAGGCCGTTTAAATAAGATCTGCACAATAGCTGCCGAAAGCAATATTGGCGTTTTAATAGATGCCGAAGAAACGTGGATCCAGGATCCGGTAGATGCGGTAACGATGCATATGATGCAAAAATTTAACGTCAGAAAACCAGTAGTTTATAATACCGCCCAGCTTTATAGAAATGATCGTTTGCCATTTATAAAAGACAGTTGTGAATTTGCAAAGCAAAATAATTTTCTATTGGGCATGAAACTGGTGCGTGGCGCTTACATGGAAAAGGAAAGAGAGCGGGCACAGGAATTAAATTATCCTTCACCGATAAATATAAACAAACAGGCAACGGATGAGGAATATAATGCCGCTCTTGAATATTGTATTGATCCGGTAAACAACATGCACATAATTATCGGTTCGCATAACGAATACAGTAATTTATTAGGAACTCAACTAATGGAAAAATACCAGTCGCCGCTTAATGATCCACGCATTCATTTTTCACAATTGTACGGCATGAGCGACAACATTACTTTCAACCTGGCAAAAGCTGGCTGCAATGTGAGTAAATATTTACCTTTTGGGCCAATAAAAGACGTTATTCCATACTTAATGCGGCGTGCGCAGGAAAATTCATCGGTAAGTGGACAAACCGGAAGAGAGTTGCTTTTGATTAATAAAGAACTAAAAAGAAGGTCAGAAATTCAATAATTGTTGACAATTGTCAAAAAATTTTCTGCGACTTTGTTATTTATCAAAAAAATTTATCTTTGTTGCACAACTAACTCTATGACTAAATTACTTTTTAGCTCTATATCATTTATTTTATCATTCACTGCTTTTTCACAAACAAAATCGCTTTCCGCAATTAAAATCAATCAGTCTGTAAAAATTGATGGAAATCCTGATGATGAAGTTTGGAACAACATTACGGCAGTTTCAGGATTTATCACTTCTACTCCTGTTTTTGGAAAAGAAGCTTCGAAGCAAACGGAAGTAAAAATAGGATATGACAATACCGCCGTATATGTTCTGGCTTATTTGTATGACGATCCCCGAAAAATAAAAAGGCATTTAACAGAGCGGGATGAACTAGATGGAAAAGATGTGGATGTATTCAGCATAGGAATTGATACTTATAACGATAAGCAAAATGCTTTTACTTTTAAAGTTTCGGCAGCAGGAGTACAGGAAGACGCAAAAATTTCAACGATAGAAGATGAGACCTGGAATGCGGTTTGGGAAAGCAAAGTCAGTATGAGAAAAGATGGATGGATAGCTGAAATAAAAATTCCCTTCAGTGCGATTCGTTTTTCAAAAAAGTCTTTGCAAACCTGGGGAATTCAATTTAGCAGATTCAGAAGGGCGAATAATGAAATTTCTACGTGGAGTCCTGATGACCCGAAAATTAGTGGAACAATGAACAAATGGGGGCAGTGGCAAGGTCTGGAAAACATTACGCCACCGGTAAGATTGTCTTTTCTTCCTTATATCTCCGGCGGAGTGAACGTTTCTCCGGTAGGAAATAAAAAAGAAACTGAATTTTTAAAGAGTGGCGGAATGGATCTGAAATATGGTCTGAACGAAAGTTTTACACTCGATGTTACTTTAATTCCTGATTTTGCCCAAGTTCAATCAGATAATATTGTTTTAAATCTCAGTCCTTTTGATATAAAATTTGAAGACTTCCGGCCTTTTTTTACCGAAGGAACAGAACTGTTTAATAAAGCCGGTATTTTTTATTCGAGAAGGGTTGGCGATGCCCCTGCTGGTTCTTATGATGTTCTAAATATGGCAGCCTCGAATCCGGATTATGAGATCATTAAAAATCCCGGAATTACCAGGCTAATCAATGGAACAAAATTTTCCGGGCGTACCAAAGGCAAACTCGGCATCGGAATATTTAACGCGCTTACTTCCCAAATGAATGCGGAAATCGTTGACAAGTCGAAGGATTCTTCCATTAAGATTCAGACGGAACCTCTTACGAATTATAACATCATTGTCCTGGACCAGGCTTTGAAAAACCGTTCTTCCGTTACGTTTACGAACACAAATGTCTTGAGACACGGCGACAGCCGCAATGCGAATGTCAGCGCTTTGGATCTTTCTTTATTTGATAAAAAAAACAGGCATTATTTATTTGTTGACGGTATTTATAGTACCATCTGGGGGAAGAATGGAGATTATGATGGTTACAAAGCAGACGCGCGTTATCAAAAAGTAAGTGGTACCATTCAATATCTTTTCAATGTAGCTGCGATGTCTGATACATACGATCCTAATGATCTTGGCTTTTTGCAAAATAACAACCAGTTTAGCTATACCGGTAATGTTAGTTATGTTATTTATAAACCTACAAATGTCTTTCTGAATCAGCGTTATACCATAGGCGCTACCAATCAGTATTTATACAAACCGTTCTTGTGGCAAAATTTCGTAATCAATTCCACTGCATTTCTATTGATGAAGGATTTTTCAAACATTTTAGCTACTTTACAAATAGCTCCGGCGTGGTCAAATGATTATTTTGAATTGCGTACTGCCGGTACCGTTTTAAAGCGGCCTGTACAATATTTCCTGAATATAACCGGCAGCACTGATACGAGAAAAAAACTCTTCCTTGATTACAGTGCAGAAAGTGGCATTACCTCATTGCCTGATCCTGCTTATTATGGATTTACACTCGGCGCTACGTATAAGTTCAATGAGCGGTTTCAAATGAATGCTGAAGGACATTTAGACAACGATGGCGCAAATTATGGTTATGCCTACCGAGATCCATTGAGCCGGGCGCCCATCCTGGGTCAAAGAACGGTGAAAACGGATTATTCCATTCTCGGAGCAGCTTATGGCATTAGTCCTTTAATGAATTTTAATATTCGTTTACGTCATTACTGGAGCAATGTCGTTTACCATCATTTTTACGACGTGAAAACGAATGGTTATTGGACTGAAAGGGCATTTTCAGAAGGTCACGATTTTAATTTCAACACCTTTAATATCGATATGTTTTACACCTGGGACTTTTTGCCGGGAAGCCGACTAACGCTCTCGTGGAAAAACGCTTTAGGCTCGCAAGTCTACCTGGATGAAAATGAATACCGCACCTATTTTAAAAATTTCTACAAAACATTCAATAGCCCGCATTCTAATGAGGTAAGTGTGAAAGTTGTTTATTACATTGATTATCTTTCCCTAAAAACACATTAAGCTTCACTTGTATCTGAACATAAATTCTCCTTATTTCTTCGTTTGCTGAGTAAACAACCTTTCTAAAATTATAATATCAATATTTCCTTCATTTTATATGTTCATCAAACTGAAGGAATAGAAGAAAATTTCTTTTCGTATTAACAATACGTTAACATAAAATGTCATTAAAATGTTGTCCATTGAAAAAGAAACGGCATTTCTCGTTTTCATATCAAATCCCTTATTTTTTAACCAACAGGATATCCTGTTTTAACCCTAAAAAAATATCATTATGAGAAAATTTTTCTTCTGGGTGGCGGTTTTATTAATTTTTCCATTCGCGGCTTTTTCACAATCCCGCACGATTACCGGAAAAGTAACTGACGAAAATGGCAAAGCGGTTCCTTTAGCCACAATAGAACAAAAAGGAACAAATAACGCCGTAACCGCGAAAGATGACGGTACATTTAGTATTACCGTCACCGGAAAAAGTCCTGAACTGGTAATTTCCTCAGTGAATTACAAAGATCAAACGGTGAAAATTGGCAATCAAGCCTATTACCCAGTTTCAATGACCGGAACCGGTGAACTTTCTGAAGTAGTGGTAACTGCTTTGGGAATTACCCGGCAAAAAAGGTCATTAGGTTATGCCGCTCAAAGTGTGGATGCAAAAGAAATAACAGAATCTCATCAAAGCAATCTAATCAATGCTTTGCAGGGAAAAGTGGCTGGTGTTACTATTGCCAGTGCCGGTGGAGGTCCGGGACAGGGAGCAAATATTCTGATCAGGGGTGTCAATTCACTGGATTTGGGTACTGAGCCACTGTTTGTGGTGGATGGAATTCCAATCGATAATACAACTTCTGCGCAGGGAACCGGCGGAGGGCTTCCGGCTTCGATGGGCAATATGGCCGGTGATATTAATCCGGACGATATTGAAAGTGTAAATATTCTTCGGGGTGGGGCAGCTACTGCTCTCTACGGATTACGCGGCGCAAATGGTGTGGTAGTGATTACTACCAAATCTGCTAAAGCAGGTGTAATGCGTGTTACTTTTAATACTACCTGGGGAATCGACCAGGTAGATAAGTTTCCAAAAGTACAAAATAGATTCACCCAGGGTTATTCCGGGGAATATGATTCCACTTCATTCTGGCCTGAATGGGGACCAACAGTTGCAGATGCAATAAAGGAAGATCCGACCCACCCGGCCAAATTGTACAATCAATATGCAAGGGCTTATATCAACGGAAATCAGAACCGCAATAACATCAGTTTTTCAGGCGGTACAGATAAAGCATCACTTTCTTCATCTTTATCTTATTTCAAACAAAACGGAACCATTCCATTTACCTGGTACCAGGATATTTCTGCGCGGTTGAATGGAACACTAAAATTCAATGATAAATTTAATATGGGTACTTCCCTGTATTACATCAATACTGATGGTAATTTTTATGATGCAAACCGATTTAATGAAAACATGTCATACTGGTCGCCAAGGTGGGATGTAAGGGATTATTTGAAACCCGATGGAACTCAAAAGACCTATGGAAATAATAATGCATGGTATTCGGCATATACCAGCAAATTCCGGTCAAATGTCAATCGTCTTATCGGCAATGTAAATTTCTCTTACTCGCCGATAAAATGGTTCACAGCATCTTATAAATTGGGAATGGATTATTACTCAGATGCTCGTACCAAAACCAACCCGGGGCCTAAAGGTGTTCCGGGAGAAATTGTCGGTTCAGATGATAATGGGCTGGGTTTTGTGGGAGAATATCGAAAAAATTACCGCCAGGTAAATTCAAACCTGATGCTCACCTTTAATAATGATTGGAGTAGCAAATTCACCACTACTTTACGATTGGGTAATGACCTGCTGGATAGAAGCATCGATATGATTGCTGCTGAAGGAAGCGATCTGGCGGTTTATAATTTATATAATTTAGGCAATGCCAAAAACCAGGTTATCGGTCAATACAAACAACAATATCGTATTATAGGAGCTTTCGGGGAATTTACCGCTGCCTATAATAATGATCTTTTTCTTACAATTACCGGTAGAAACGACTGGACTTCTTCATTGGAGCAAAAATACCGTTCATTCTTCTATCCATCCGTTAGTTTAAGTTGGATGTTCTCTGACCAGGTAAAAACAGTTCCGTGGCTGACTGATGGAAAACTAAGAATGTCGTTGGCCCAGATCGGTAAAGATGCGAATCCATACAGTACGAGCATTGTTTATGTTACCAACGGGGCTCCAATTGATAATACACTGTTATTTACCAGGAGTAATGCCTCCGGCGTTTCTAATCTAAAACCGGAAATGACTACAGCTTTTGAAGTAGGAACCGATCTGAATTTTTTAAATAACAGGTTGGGATTAAATTTTACCTGGTATAAATCTACCAGTAAAGATTTGATCATGGCAATCGCTACTGATCCGGGCACAGGATTTTCATCGATCACTCTAAATGCAGGATCGATACAAAATAAAGGAGTGGAATTAACCCTTCGTGGAAAACCCGTTGCGACTAAAGATTTTAACTGGAATGTAATTGTAAATTTCTCAGCCAACCGTAATAAAGTGATGTCCATTTACTCGGGGCTAACAGAACTGATTGGTGGTTCTTCCTTTGGTTATGCAGGGTCTGGTCCTACCTTCAAATATGTGCCTGGCCAATCTGTAGGTGATATTTATGGTACCTCATGGAAGCGGTATTATGGAAAGGCGACACCGGATTCATTGCACATCGATCCGAGCCTTCCAATGGTCATTGGTGCGAATGGTTTTCCGGTTCGCGATGCGGAACAGAAAATTGTTGGTAATTCAATGCCAAAATGGATTGGAAGTATCAACAATACCTTGAGTTATAAAAACTGGAGTTTTTCTTTTCTTATTGATACGCACCAGGGATTGGAAAAATGGAACCAGCTTGACAATTTCATGGCCGCTTTTGGTATAGCGAAATATACAGAAAACAGGGATCAGACGATTGTATTTCCCGGCGTCCTCGCTGATGGTACTCCAAATACCAAAGCAGTTTATCTCGGACAAGGTGTAGGACCAGATGGGCATAATTATGGCGCCGGTTATTACAGAAACGTTTACAGGGGTGTTACAGAAGCGTTTGTACAGGATGCGTCATGGATAAGATTGCGTACGGTCAGCCTTGCATATACCCTGCCAGCCAAATGGCTGAAAGGAAGTTTTGTAAAAGGTGCTACCATTAGTTTTACCGGAAACAATTTGTGGCTTTCCACTCCGTACAACGGATTCGATCCTGAGGCAAGTGATGCAATTGCAGGCGACCTGACAGCAAGTTCACAAGCCGGGTTCACTTATCCTCAATTGCGCAGCTATCTATTTACCTTAAACGTAAACTTCTAAACCGACTACCATGAAAAAATATTCAATACTCATCTCTTCATTATTGCTGGTGCTGATTTTAACGGCCGGTTGTAAAAAATATCTGGACGTAAATGTGAATCCAAACGCTACCAGTAATCCCCCAATAGCCGGTTTGTTGGCAAATGTAACCAGCCTTACAGCAAACAATACCTTTGATATTGCAGATTGGGTGTCTTATTACACGCAATATCTGGCTTCGCCAAGTGAGGCGTCCTCTGGTGATACTTATGACCAAAGAGATCCGAGCGGCACATGGGGAGATATTTATAATGTACTCACTGACTGTTACGACATGAGAAAGTTTGCCGAAGAAAAAGGATGGAAAGCCTATGCCGGCGCAGCCGATATTTTAACAGCTATTAACCTGAGCATGGCTTCCAATGTGTGGGGCGATTTGCCATATTCTGAAGCTTTTATTGGTGTTCAGAATCTTACTCCCAAATATGACAACCAAAAAACAATTTATGACACATGCCTTCAATTGTTGGATCGGGGAATAGCCATCATGCAAACAGTAACTAAAGATGATGCCTTCGATGCAAGCAGTGATTTCATTCATCACGGAAATGCCCGGGCCTGGGTAAAAACAGGATTTGCAGTAAAGGCAAGACTGCTGAACCAGGTTTCAAAGACTGCGCAATATAGCGCCAGTGCAGTATTAGCTGCGGTTGACAGCGCTTATACTTCCAATAATGACGATGCGCAGGTTACACAATTTGCCATCAATAATCCGTGGAATGCAGTAGCGATCAGTAATGCAAACCTGGTATTGGACGGTTGGTTGGGAGCTTATTTTGTGAACGCTACAAACGGAGCGATCTATGGTGTTTTTGACCCACGTCTTCCACAGATAACCAATGAAGCAATAGGCGGTTTATATGCTGGAGTAACGGTTCCTGCCGGATACAGAGGTACTCCAAATGGCGCTGGTTTCCAGGGCAAGGCAAATACGATTGACGTACAATGTTACCTCGATCCTGATAAATGGTATTCAAGTCCAAATTCTCCATTACAGATCATCACCAATTCCGAAGTCCGTTTTATCGAAGCAGAAGCGGCTTTTCGGGCCGGAGACAAGCAAAGGGCTTACGACGCTTATATTGCCGGAATTACCGCAAGTATGAATAAATTAAATGTTCCCGCAGATTCTATCACCAAATATATCACAAACCCTGTTGTGGCTGTTGGCAAAGATGCGCTCACATTACAACTGATCATGAAGGAAAAATATGTCGCTACATTTTTACTTCCGGTTGCTTGGGTAGATATGAGAAGGTTCGATTATAATTATAAAGATTTTGCTCTACCAGCGAATGCTACGTTGAATACCTTTATTCGTCGTGGTGATTATCCAAGTTCGGCTACTGCAAGGAATGGCAAAAATGTGCCAGCCTGGAGCAGAACCGATCATTTGTGGTGGGATCAGTGATCTATGATTTGTTTTAGATACTTTTACAAAGGTTGTCCCTCAAAAAGACAACCTTTTTATCATTTCCCTGTCTAGAAAATCTCTCATCGAATGAAAAAATATTTTTACTGCTTGTCTTTTCTGCTGCTTGTAAGCTTTCATCTTTCTACTCAATCTTTTTCTTTGGAATCGGTTACTTCTTATCCGTTTGTTTCTGAAGTTGCTACTTCAGCAAACGGACAAATAAGCGCTTTTTCTATTAATCAAAAAGGATTAAGACTCTCTACATTGCCGACGGACCGCAGTTTTCGATGAAACGAATTACCAATTAGAACGATGACGAAGGCCAGGAATCACCGGTTAAAATATTTCAAATGACGGTAAATCGATCGTGTATGTGAGAGGCGGCGATCACGGAGATTTTGATGAAACTATTCCGAGAAATCCTGCTTCCCTTACAGAAGCGCCGAAAATACACATCTTCAGTATTTCTCCTTTTACTGGCAATCAGTGCTACTGAGTGATGGAGATCGCCCTGTAATCAGTCCTGATAGCAAACAAGTCGTTTTTTTTAAAAAAAAAAAGGCATTGTTAGTTACCAATGATGGCTCCCAAACGGCGAAGGCGTTATTTTATTCAAAAATGCGCACCGGCTCTCTGCAATATTCTCACGATGGGTCACAAATCTTATTTGTTTCCTCACGAGTGATCATTCTTTTATTGGTATTTATAAAAATGACCAAACACGGGTTCAATACCTGGCGCCTACATTTGCAACCGATCAATCTCCATCCTGGTCGCCTGATGGCAAAATGATTGTGTTTGTCAACCTGTATTCTATTTCCGCAAATGGGGGAGAACTTCTGTTGTGGACTTCTGGCGCATAATTCCTGTTTTCAATCCCCAACCTTCAACTTTGA
>JBQCFI010000483.1:0-6936 GCA_051959325.1 Ginsengibacter sp.
AATTAGCTGCTGATTATGCTTACACGCTTGATGGAGGAGAAATGGAAACGTATGAAGACGAAACCTTCAGCGCTGATGGAGCAACGATTATTATTAACGGCGTGATCTCTCATCCCGGCTATGCAAAAAATAAATTAGTCAATGCATTGAAAGTAGGTGCAGAAATTTTACACACATTGCCAACCAATGAATGGGCACCTGAAGCGACGGAGAAAAAAGAAGGCTTTGTTCATCCAGTACGCTTTGAAGGAATTGCAGAAAGAGCGAGTATTGAATTTATTTTAAGAGATTTTGATGATGAAAAATTAAATCAGCATGGAAAACGATTGAAGAAAATTGCTGAAGAGGTGGTTAATCATTACAAAGGCGCTTCTGTGGAGGTTTTTATTCATGAGCAATATCGGAACATGAAAAAGATTTTGGATAAAAACCCGCAGGTAGTGCAATATGCAGCAGAAGCGATAACGCGTGCCGGGCTTAAAGTAACGACCGAAAGTATTCGTGGTGGTACGGATGGAAGCAGGCTTAGTTACATGGGTTTGCCTTGTCCGAATCTTTTTACTGGTATGCAGGGAATTCATTCAAAACTGGAATGGATTGGGGTAAATGATATGGCAAAAGCAGCAGAAACAATTGTGCATTTGTGTTTGATTTGGGAAGAAAAATCGTAGATAACATGAACTAAAATAGAAAATGAATTGGTATAAAATTTATTAAAAAGTTACGGGAAAAATGGCTCTTAACATTTACGTTAAAGTTTCAATTTCCGTTTTATGCACTATACATTTATCAAATTACTTTTTACATTTGTTCCTAAACCAATATAAATGGATGTATTCTTTCTGCAGATCGATTCAAGCGCTGTAACCCACACTGCTGCCAAAACACAAAATTTATGGGATACCCTTGTAAGCGGTGGTATCATCATGGTGCCGCTTGGAATCTTATTTATCCTTGCTCTTTATTTCTTTTTTGAAAGGCTGATCGCTATCAAAAAAGCTTCAAAAATCGATGACAATTTCATGCGTATTATCCGCGATCATATTGTGAGCGGCAACGTTGCAGCTGCAAGAAGCTTTTCCAAAAACAATGATAACCCAATTGCCCGAATTATCGATAAAGGTATTCAGAGAATTGGAAAACCAATTGATGCAATTGAAAAAAGTATGGATAATGTGGGCGCCTTGGAATTGTATAAACTGGAAAAAAATCTTTCCATCATTTCTATTGTAGCCCGTATTGCACCATTGTTCGGATTCCTTGGAACGATCATCGGTATGTTAGCACTTTTCAAAGGAATCGCAGCAAGTACAGAATATACACCCAATACGATTGCAGACGGTATTTATATTAAAATGATCACCTCTGCTACCGGTTTGATCATTGGTATATTAGCATATATCGGACACAGTTACCTGGCAGCACAGATAAACAGGATTGAGAATAAAATGGAAATTGCCAGCGCAGAGTTTGTTGACATTTTACAAGAGCCAACCAGATAAATTTAAAGATTTAAGATTTAAGAATGAGCATCAGAAAAAGATTTAAAAGCGACGATACTGAACTGGATACCGGCCCGTTGAATGATATTCTTTTCATTCTGATGTTTTTCTTTTTGATCATTTCTACGATGGCCAATCCAAACGTGATTAAGATGAACAACCCGCGTGCAAGCAGCGAAGCAAAAGCCAAGCAAAGCGTGATCGTGAGCATCAATAAAGAAAAAGAACTTTTCATCGGTCAACAAAGAATTCAGTTTGATTCATTAGAATCAATTTTAAGATCGAGATTGCCAATTGGAGATAGCCTTATAAAACCGGCTGTTGTAATCAATGCAGACTCTCTTGTTGATTGGGGCGATATCGTAAGGATCATGCAGGTTGCAAAAAAACTGGGCGCTACCACCTCAGCTTCTGTTAAAGAATAGGCTTCGCTTTTGTGGATTTTACCATTCTTTGTTTGCCATAAATATCATTTTTTATTTCTACCAGAAATCCTGCACTTTCGAAGATACTTCCGACTTCTTTAGCATATTCTTCATGAACTTCTACATAAATTTTTCCGCTTTCTTTTAAATTAGATTTTGCAAAACCAGCGATCTTTTTATAAAAAATGAAAGGATCATTGTTTTTCACAAACAGAGCAATTCCTGGTTCAAAGTCAGTTACATTTTTTGCAAGAATTTCTTTCTCATTGAGCGGAATATAAGGGGGATTGCTGACAATGATATCGTATTGCGAAAGCATTTTCCATTCATTTTCATTTAAAAAATCAATTTGAAAAAAATTGATAATTGCATGCAATTCTTCGGCATTTATTTTTGCTACCGACAAGGCCGTATCACTCACATCGATTGCGGCTATGCTGCTTTCCGGCAATTCTTTTTTTAGTGAAACGGGAATACAGCCGCTGCCAGTTCCGATATCAATGATCTTTATTGGTTTGCTGTATTTTTCTTTTTTAAAATCGCTGACAATCCATTCTACCAATTCTTCCGTTTCCGGCCTTGGAATTAATACGTTTTCATTTACATAAAACTTCCTTTTATAAAACCACGCTTCATGCAAAACATACTGTACCGGCTTGTGTTTGAGCAGTTCTTCAAGATACGTTTTAATTTTCTCAGAATCGGTTTCGGCAAATTCGCTATTTTGATTTTGTCTTCTTTCCCATTTTTTTAAACCGGTTACATTTTCAAAAAGCCAATCACAAATATTTTCGGCTTCGCGATCATCATAAATCACTTTCAGTTTAGCTTTAAAGTCGTTATAGATTTGGCCTGTTGTCATTCACACAAACTTAATTATTTTGTGAAGCAAATAATTAACAGAAGTGAACGATGATGAAAAATACATGGGCCGCTGTATTCAACTTGCAAAGTTGGCTGCCGGAAATGTAGCACCAAATCCAATGGTTGGTGCTGTGTTGGTTTTTGAAAATAAGATCATTGGTGAAGGTTATCATCAGAAATATGGAGAAGCGCATGCAGAGGTCAATTGCATTAATAATGTACAAGAAAAAAATAAAACGCTTATTGAAAAAAGCACCATTTATGTTTCACTTGAACCGTGTGCGCACCATGGAAAAACTCCGCCTTGTGCAGATCTGATCATTAAAAATAAAATCAAAAAAGTAGTAATCGGTTGCCAGGATATTTACAAAGAAGTAGCTGGAAAAGGAATTGAAAAGTTGCAAAACGCAGGCATAGAACTAATTACAGGCATTTTAGAAAAAGAATGCAAGGATTTGAACAAGCGCTTTTTTACTTTTCATCAAAAGCAAAGGCCTTACATCATTTTAAAATGGGCGCAAAGTGCCAATGGGAAAATTGGTTCAAACAATAATGAACGAATATTAATCAGCAACGATTACAGCAACGGGCTGGTACACAACTGGCGCGCCGAGGAAGCGGCAATTTTGGTGGGGACAAATACCGCTTTGAAAGATAACCCTTCATTGACAACCAGATTATGGAAAGGCAATAATCCTGTGAGGATTGTAATAGACAAAGAATTAAGATTGCCTTCAGGATCCAAGTTGTTCAGCAAAGAAACAAATACGGTCATTTTCAATTTTGTAAAGAATGCGGTTGAAGAAAATTCGAATTTTATCAAAATCGAAAAGGAAAATTTTTTGCAGGAAATGTTATTTTCTCTTTATAGATTAAACATTCAAAGTGTATTGGTTGAAGGCGGAGCAAAAACGCTGCAATACTTTATTGATGCAGGTTTCTGGGATGAGGCAAGAGTAATTACAAATGAAAAAATGGTTATAGAAAACGGAATTGCGGCTCCTGAGATGAAAAACTTTTTGTTTGTAAACCAGGCAAGGTATTTTAGTGATGTAATTAATTATTATGAAAATGGCGCTACAGTAAATCAATAAATAAGCGGAATTTTTCTTTTTGAAATCTGTTTATTTAACTTTAATCATCTGATTTATTTTTATAAGATTCTATGTTTTGAAATCATCCTTCTTTTCCATATCGCCTCTTTTTCATTTATTTTATCCCCACAATTGTATCGGATGTGGAAGCGATTTGATTGATAAAGAAAGCTTTTTGTGCCTCGAATGCTTCGATAACCTGCCTTATACCAATTTTGTGCAACATGCAAATAATCCGCTGGAAAAAAAATTCTGGGGAAGGATTGCTCTTGTTTCTGCAATGAGCCTGTTTTATTTTTCGAAAGAATCTATTGTTCAAAATATGATTCACGAATTAAAATATAAGGGAAACAAAAAAGCAGGTCATTTTTTTGGAAATTTAATCGGAAAAAGTTTACTGAACAGCAATCGCTTCCATGCAGATGTTCTTGTTCCGCTTCCTTTGTTTGAAAAGAAAGAAAAAATGCGTGGGTATAATCAATCAGAAATTCTTTGCCACGGAATTTCAGAAATTATCAATAAACCCGTTGTAAAAAACAATGTGATCAGGAAGGTGTTTACTGAAACACAAACCCGCAAACACCGCCTTGAGAGATGGAAAAACGTTGAGAATATTTTCCAGGTAAATTTTCCTCACGAATTAGAAGGGAAACATATTTTACTGGTAGATGACATCATTACAACCGGCGCTACAATTGACGCATGTGCCACACAGATTTTAAAAATAAAAAATGTGAAACTGAGTGTTGCGTCTTTTGCAATGGCATCTTATTAAAAGGATTTTTCCTTATTTATTCCGCTTAATTCTTTTTATTCAGCAGCCATTTCAGCAGACAAATAAATAACCTATTTTTGAATTTCCTTCTGACCAAATTCTTTTACAAAAAAAGAGCTGGGAAAGCAGCTCTTTTTTGAAGAAATAATGTTCAAAATATCAACGGGTAATTCCCATTTTTGCTTCAATAGAAAGTGTAGCATGAGGCACCGCTCTTAATCTTGCTTTGTCAATTAATTTTCCTGTAACACGACAAATTCCATAAGTTTTATTTTCAATCCGCATCAGTGCTTTTTCCAAATGGTCTATAAAAGTAATCTGCCGGCTCGCCATCTGGCTTAGCTGTTCTCTTTCCATACTCAGACTTCCATCTTCCATGGTCATGTAACGGTTATCACTTTCATCTCCGCCCATTTGATCTTTTCGGGTAATGAGGCCTTGCAAGTATCCTAATTCTTTTTTAGCGGTTTCTAACTTGCGAGTGATTAGTTCACGGAATTCTACCAGTTCATTATCACTGTAGCGCATGGTGGGTCCGCTGTTTTCAGTTTGTGATTGATCTAAAACTGACTTAGTAAATTCCGGTTCATATTTCCGTGCTTTTTCAGTATTTGTTTTCGGCATTACAAAGGGTTTCTCCGGTTTTTTTGTTTCTTCTTTTGTTTTCGCTTTCACTTTCGCCAGCGCTTTTTTTAACTCTGCTTTATGGTCATGAACAGGTTGGTCTGCTGCTTTTTCAGCGGATTTTTGTGTAGCCGTTTTCGAAACTTTATTTTTCGTATCTGCCGCTTCTTTTTTTGAAAGAGCTTTATCTTTTTTTGAAGCAGTTTTCTTAGCCGTTGCTGCCGGCTTTGTCACTGCGCTTTTTTTAGGGATAGACAATTTTTTAGGTACTGCTTTTTTTCCTCCGGCCTTAGCAGTCTTTTTAACCGGAGTGTGTTTTTTAATAGTGTTAGATGATTTGTCTTGCTTACTCAATTTAGATGCCGCTTTTTTCGCAGGTGCCACTTTTTTGGGTGGTGCAGCTTTTTTTAAATTAGTATTTGCAGCAGGCTTTTTTGGCGCCACTTTAGCAGCAATTTTCTTCACATTTGCTTTTTTTGGCGAACTTGCTTTTTTTGCAACGCCAGTTTTTTTTGTTGCCGCCTTATTTGCTTTGGCATTTTTAGCAACGGCTGTTGCTTTTTTAGTGTTTTTGGCCATACTTAAATACTTTTTTTAGTAATATTTACTGTAAAAGTGTCATCGTTGACATCAATTTTTGTTCCGTGCTCAATTTTGGGTAAGAATTTGATATTTTCTGCCAAAATTTCGGCGCAAATATATTCATTAAATTCTGTAATTATAGTCTCTATGCCGTCTTTTTGTTCTATATTTAGCAGTATTTTATCAGTCAGTTCCAAATTAGTTTCTTTTCTTATATTTTGAACACGATTAATAAATTCCCGTGCGAAACCTTCTTTTTTCAATTCGTCTGATATAACCAAATCGAGGGCAACTGTCAAATTGCCTTTTACCGCTATTTCAAACCCGGGAATTTCGTTGGTGCTGATCTCAACATCTTCTGCCGAAATAAAAATAGGTTCTTCTTTTGTATTTTCAAAATCGGTATTCAATAAAAATTCGGCGGCTTGAATTTTATGAATGTCTTGGTCATTTAGCTGCTGAATTTTTTCTGCAGCCCATTTCATTTTTGAACCTAATCTTTTTCCTAAAGTTTTGTAATTGGCTTTCGCTTTCTTTTTGATAAAATCATTGTGAGCGGGTAAAATTTCTACCTCTTTAATATTCGTTTCAGACTTAATAATATCTTCTACCAACCGGATTTTATCTTCAAAATTGTTATCAATAGCAGGAATAATTACTTTTTGAAGTGGCTGACGAACTTTTATATTTACTTTCTTCCGAAGTGATAAAATTAATGAGGAGACGTTTTGGGCCAGCTCCATGCGCTCCTCAAGTTCTTTATTTATTAAACTTTCGTCTGGTTTCGGAAAATCAGTTAAATGAACCGAAGTGAGGTTTATTTTACCGGTTACTTCATTTAAATTTTTGAACAACCAATCTGCAAAAAAAGGTGCTATGGGCGCCATTAAACCACTGATTGTTACAAGACATTGATATAAAGTTTGATAAGCAGAAAGTTTGTCTTTTTGAGCCGAAGGATTGCTTTTGTCAGCCGGTTTCCAAAAACGGCGACGGCAAAGCCTTACATACCAGTTACTTAATTGTTCATCCAAGAAATATTCGATAGCTCTGCCTGCCTGGGTGGGTTC
>JBQCFI010000484.1:0-3212 GCA_051959325.1 Ginsengibacter sp.
TTATTTGTTGCTGTGCTGTGGAAGATCCTAAAATTGCGTTTGAAGAAACATCAACAATTTCTTTCAAATAATCAATTCTGTCCTATAGAATGTCTCACAAAAACCTATGAAACAATCGTTAGGTTATTTCTTCTAAACATCCCAACACCACGAGCCCTATGCCCAACAGTGTCCCTCCTTATACCTGCTCATAATAAACTGCTCTACCCGTGCGTTATTAGCGCACGGGTAGAGCACCGGGTCAGGTACAGGTATGAGGCGTTCAGGCAATAGAAGTATATGGAACATAAACTAAATAAATAAAACGATCATGACTAAAGTAGCAGATGTGTTTTTAACTGGCAGTGTGGGAAATGTCATGTTAAACTGAAGAAAATAAGAATTGATGGTATTTGTTGCTTTGTTGCCGGCTTGAATCAAAAATATTTCAAAAGCAAACAGCATTCGCCTGTCAAAGCTAATGCTGCTACTCATTACCTGAAAATAATAAGACGGATAAATCAATTACTAGTCATTCATTATTGAGCACTCACCTCCTGCTGTTTTACCAATTCTACTTCACACGCAATATTTACATTATCTCCTACCAATACGCCACCACTTTCAAGAACAGCATTCCAGTTCAATTCCCAATCTTTACGATTGACTTTACCGGTAATCGTAAATCCTGCTCTTTCGCCTCCCCACGGATCCTTTTGAATGCCGCCAAATTCCACATTCAACTTTATTTTTTTCGTAATTCCTTTAATCGTCAGATCACCCCACAACTCATATTCATCTTCGCCTGTTTTTTCAATCGTGTTCGATCTGAAAGTAATTTCTTTGTGATGTTCTGTATCAAAAAAATCGGCACTTCTTAAATGCGCATCCCGTTTTTCATCATTTGTTTTTAACGAATTTGGATTCATCCAAAAATCAAACTCTGCAGTAGTAAAATCATCATCATTCGTGTAGATGCTTGCATTGTATTCTGTAAAAACACCTTTTACATTTACGATCATCAGGTGTTTTACTTTAAATGCGATTTCGCTGTGACTGGGATCAATTGTCCATTTTGTTTTTGTTGACATGATATTTGTTTTTTTAAAATTATTAATAGGCTAAGGTGCCAAACTTTCCACTGTTGAAATCATTAATTGCTTCTTCAATTTCGTCTTTGGTATTCATCAAAAACGGCCCGTAAGCTGCTATAGGCTCATTGATCGGCTCCGCACTCAATAGTAATAAAACACTATTTTCAGAAGCTTTGATTTTTATTTCCCCTTCTTCATTTTTGAATTGAACATACTGATGTTCACCGGCTTTCGCTGTTTCATTCACCACAATTTCTCCTTCTACTACCAATATCCCTGTATTAAAATTGGGAGGCAAAGAAAATGCTGCTTCTGCATTTTCATTCAGATGAATATCATACATTTCGACGGGCGAAAAAGTTTGCGCAGCGCCTTTCACACCTTTGTATTCTCCTGCTATTACAAATACATTTCCCATTCCATTTTCCAATGGCAAATTTCCCTTTTGTTTAGCCGATATTGCCTGGTATTTGGGAGAAGACATTTTGTGTCTTTTAGGCAAATTGACCCAAATCTGCACCATTTCAAAAGGACCGCCTTTTTTTGCGTATTCTGTTTCATGATATTCTTTATGCAGGATTCCGCTCGCGGCTGTCATCCATTGCACATCGCCGGGGTTGATAACGCCGCTGTTTCCGGTGCTGTCATTATGAGCCACACTTCCTTTGTAGGCAATAGTTACCGTTTCAAAACCGCGGTGAGGATGAACGCCAACACCACGAGGCACAGTAGTAGGAGTAAAATGATACTCCGGATTAAAATCCATCAGGTAAAATGGATTCATTCTATCGCCGAATCTGGCGCCGCGCGGATAAAAGTTGACTACTTTAAAGCCATCTCCAACCATGTGCGCCGTAGATGGAGAAAGCACTTCTTCCACTGTTCTATATTGTATCATTATGTATTTTTTTAGAATACGAAATTAAAATGATACAATACTCTTGCCAATAACATAGGTCAAGAAATCGCATTGATGCAGGATAAGAAGATGGGATGAAGGATAAGGCTGACGGTAAACGAAGAAATAAGGAGATTTTGTAATACCGAAACGAACTGTTTAAAAATAGACTTGTGAACAATCACTTCAATCACCCGACGAAACGAAAGGCTTAAATCATCACGACTTTAACCACTGGTTTTATTATTATAAGCAGCTTTTCTTATTTCGATTTAAAAATAAGAATGTCCGGATTGATATTTATTGAAAGCCAAATCCAGTTCTGTACGGCTTTCATGCTTTGACCTGGCAAAATATTTTTCACATACTTCATCGATTTATCTGCAAACATTTGGGAGTAACCGCCCAAAAGATTTACGTCCTTCATCACCGCATATTTAAAAGATACATCTGCTTCATTTCCTAAAGATGAATTGGCTTTTTTGCCTGAATAATCAATCACAGTTGCTGCTGATACAAAATGATGAAATGCGATTTGCAGGCTTAAGTTGTTAGAAGTATTGACATTCGCATTCAGATATGAATCCCAAAGGCCGACGTTATTATGGCCGCTGGATACATAAAAATAATCCATCGTTCCATAAAATTTATGATGCGTTCCATAAAGCGGATTAAAATAAGAAATATTACGCGAAGAAGAATTCATGTCACGTCCACTCAGGTAATCACTCCCAATACCGGCATTGAATTTCTTTGTAAAATTATAATCCACTTTTGCAGATACCATCCATGCATTCGTTTTGATGGATGAAGCATTTTTTTGTGGATTATTTCCGGTTTGATAATAATAGGTTCCGAGAAAATTCACTCTATCTTTTTTGTAAAAAATGTTTCCTCCAAAAGTTTGGAAATGAGAAACAGAGGAATCAATCCGGTTTTGGAATCCGAGATTCATTGCCAAAGCGGAAGCAGAAAAAGCATTAGAAAATTTATATTTCATCCATAAAAATTCCATGGATTTATATGGCTGGCTAATGGAATTATCAAAAAAATTACCGGTTATTTTTTCCGCATTTTGATTATAAGCGGCAGCAAGATTGCCGGTAAATTTATTGTTTTCAAAGGCAAGCATAGCCGCGTCGTGCTTGCGTGCAGCATTGTTCCAATCCAGTGCACCAAGTAGTCTTTCATCATCATAAGAAAAAACCTGGCGTCCGATTTTAACGCTCCATTGCGGATTA
>JBQCFI010000485.1:0-5170 GCA_051959325.1 Ginsengibacter sp.
TTCAATATTGGTACGGTCGCCTCCTTTAAATCCCGGCAAGAGAACAGGCATTTCTTCACCTTCAACACGCGGCGAAATACCCCCGACAAATACCACCACATCAATGCCTTTTAATTTTTCTATCAAACTACTATATTCTACAGGTTTTTGTTTTCCAAAATTAAATCCGAGGCTTGCCGTCCAGTTATCAATCTGTGTGAAACGGGCTTGTATTTTATATATCTTACCCTTTTCAACTTTATAGGAAAAATTATGAGGCAACGCTCTCCACATGCGTGAGCGGCCAATGGTATCACCGTTTACTATTAACTGAAATGCGCCGCAGGCTTCTGTATTAAAAGTGATTACACCTGATTCCGCAGGTTTAAAATTGGTCTCATATATCGCCGAAAAATTATCAAGATGCACACCCGGAGCAAACTCGTGCTGGCCGAAAGTCGTGAGCTGAATTGGGCTCGTGATTTGTTGTGTAATAACCGGTGTGCCATCAAAATTCCGGTTGTTCCAATACGTCGCTTTCAATCCCGTTTTTCCATCAATAGAACATTGGGCAAAGGCGTTTTCTGTTACCATGGTATCAACCAAATCACAAGCGCTGTTATATAAAACTTTTTTTGCCGGAAGCACAGAACGGATGCCTTTTAAAATAGTAATCGTGCTCACAGGCGTTCCATTATAATTGCCCCACATCATCTCTTCGTTATCTGCATTCGGGCCAACAACCGCAACTTTCTTTATTGATTTTGATAAGGGTAAAATATGATTCTTATTCTGCAAAAGGGTCATGGATTGACGTGCCATTTCCAAAGCAAGCTTTTGATGAGCCGGTGAGTTCACCACCGACATCGGAATTTTAGCCCAGGACACAAGGGAATCATTATCCATTTCACCCAAATCAAAACGGCCTTCGAGCAAACGCATGAGATGTGTATTTACATCGGCTTCATTTATCAGTCCGCGTTTCACTGCATCCGGAATTTCTTTGTAAGCATAATTATAACCACATTCCACGTCAGTGCCTGCCAGCGCAGCTTTGGCCGCTGCATGCATAGCATCTGAAGACACCTTATGACTGGTATAAAAATCAGAAATCGCGCCACAATCAGAAACCACCATGTATTTAAAACCCCAGTCGTCGCGAAGAATCGTTTGCAATAAACGAGTGCTTCCACAACATGGTTCGTCATCCAGGCGCTGATAGGCACACATCACTTCGCGCACATCCGCTTTTTGAACTACCGCTTTAAATGCAGGCAAATAAGTTTGCCACAAATCCTGCGGACTTACATTATTTAAATTCAGTTGATGGCGGCTCCATTCAGGACCAGAATGAACTGCATAATGTTTTGCACACGCTAACAGCTTCATGTATTTTGTATCGCTGCCAGCACCTTGCAAACCCTTCACCACCGCTATTCCCATACGCGAAGTAAGAAACGGGTCTTCTCCATACGTTTCCTGTCCGCGGCCCCAACGCGGATCTCTGAAAATATTGATGTTTGGTGTCCAAACAGAAAGGCTTAAAAACCGGCGATTTTCCTCACCTTTTCGCATTGCATCATTATATTTTGCCCTTACCTCATCGGAAACAGCATTAAATACTTCATGCACCAAGCTATCATTAAAAGAAGCAGCCATACCGATTGGCTCAGGAAATACACTTACATCTCCATTATTAGCAAGCCCGTGCAGCGCTTCGCTCCACCAATTAAACTTTTTGATTCCCAGCCGTGGAATCGCAGGAGACTGGTCGAGCATTAAAGATGCTTTTTCTTCAAATGTTAAGCGGCCAATCAGGTCTTTTGCTCTTTCTTCAGAAGAAAGATTCGGGTTTTGATACGGGAGCTGGGCTTTTGCATTGATGGAAATAACAATGAAAAACAACAAAGAAAAATTTTTACTTAGAGATACCCATTTCATAAACCCTGTTTTTTTATTTCTATAAAATATTGGTTCATAGCCGAATCAGAACAAGCTTTTTCAATACCGTATTTTTGTATTCGTAATTTCAAAAACTAAGGAACCAGGCACTTTAAAAAATGCCTGACACCTTTTTTGCTAGATGTAACTGAAGTAATCTTTTCAGCTATTCTTTTACTCTTGACAACTTTGTTTCACCTCTTTCATTTTTTGTGATAATCTGGTCGTCACTTACCAGTTCTGCAGTAAAAGGAATACTGTTTCCATTGAAACTGATGCTGTAAGAAAACTTCTTTCCATCAACTTTTCCATTCTCCAATGGAACTTCACCATACTGCGATTTAATAGTGCCGGTCAATGAATCGCCCTGAACTTTAAATGTGTAAGTAAATTCCATAGTTCCGTGTGGCGTTTCGCGGCTACCTTTCCAGGGGCCATCAATAACGTTTTGTCCTTTAGTAACCATGAACCCAATTAGGAGCAAGGCTGTGAGTAAGTACTTCATAATGATTGTTTTTATTGTTTTTAAAATTGATGACTATTTTATTTTCCGTCTCGGCATTGTTACTATTTGTTTGTTTTAATTTCAAAGATGCTTACCGAATAAGGAGTCAGTTGGGGAGAAAATGACTTCTTAATTCCTTTGATTGTTTCAGTAACAGGAATTATTTTTTCACGGTCTGTAATGGTATTGGTTTCATCCGGCCTATTACCCTTTACCATCACCAAAGTTGCCTCAGAAGCCACTTTTGCTCCATCAAAATTGATTTTCACCGCTTGCTTTTTGGCAGTTGTGTTTACGATTTTCAGATAGAGCGTTCCTGTTGTATCATTCATCGTGGCCGAATAAAATATTGTTGGAACCGATTTAGGCGCTTTGCCTTCAGCACTATCTCTTTTTGAAAGTGGCGCTTTTTGCGTAGGAATATTAGCAACAGTTATGGGCACAATTTTATTTCCCAAATAATGGCTGAACAATTTTTGTACATAATAAGAAGGCGAACCATAACTGTTCAATGCATCATAGCCAATCAAATCAGAATCCCACTGCCACGCCCTTTTCCCGGTTGCAGAATCTATGCTGACGTTTACGAATAATGGCGCATAGCAAGACATGATTACCAAATCCGAATTGCGTTCCATACCCGTCATCCATGCAGCGTCGCCTAAGGCCGCGTTTAAATTGGTGGTTGGCTTGCCTTCTCTTGTGGCCCATTCGCCTACAAAAATCTTTGGCCCGTTGCGGTCGTAGGTATCATATTGTGAAGCATTCTCCCACATATCCCATGAGTTGCGGTAATAGTGTTCGTCCACCACAGCCGGCGGTTTACCGGAAGTAACCTGCATAGAAGGATACTGTTTCCCGGGGATAGTAGAAATGCAGGTAAGGTGCGGGTACTTAGCTTCAATAGCAGTTCTGAATTGATTGAATCGTCCGTCATAACTATTACTTCTGTCAAACCAATCTTCATTACCGATTTCAACATACTGAAGTTTGAATGGTTCAGGATGCCCGTCCCTGGCGCGTTTTGCACCCCAATAAGTGGTTGTATCGCCAATAACATATTCTATCTCATCCAATGCATCATCCACATAAGGTTTTAAAAGTGGCCCCGCATCAATGTGGTCTCCATCCAAAGAATAGCCTGCATAAACGGCCAGAACCGGCTCTGCACCCATATTTTCTGTCCATAGTAAAAATTCAAGTAACCCCATTCCGTCAGAAGCGCGATAACCCCACGAGCCATTGTGACCCGGCCGGTTGGCAATGGGACCGAGAGTTTCCTTCCACGGAAAAGCATCCGTAATCTTCGGACCTTCTAAGAAATTTCCCCCGGGAAAACGCAGGAATTTTGGTTTCATATCCACCAGCATTTGCATCAGGTCTATGCGAAAACCATTTGGTTGTTCTTTATAAGTTGGCGGAAATAAAGAAACGAGATTGAAATAATACACCCCTGAGCGATTGGTTGAAATCACGAAGCGTGCGTCTTTCGTAGGTTTCACGTCTGCAGCCGTTGTCAAATTAACTTCATATTGTTTCCAGTAGATACTTTTTTCAAGATTGATGGTACCTTTCGCATAAACTGTTTTACCATCATTGCTTTCGATAGAAACTGTTATCGGGCCGGATGTATTATTTTCAATTACAGGAAGCGGAGGCGTAGTTGGTTTTGGTTCCCATGGCCAACGCGGCGGCTCTCTGCGGTCTGTGCCTTTGATGTAGAAAGATGCCTTATAGGTTGTTGAAGGTTTTACAGGAATGCCCCAATATCCTTCATTGGCAATGCCCACATTCCCATCCGCTTTTTCAACGGTTAGTCTCAAACAAGCCTGCATAGCGCCATTGAGGGCATTTCTGCGTTCATCGTTGGGAACATGTTCTTCTGCACCTATTAATTTTATAGCCGCTTCTGATGAAGGATTTTCTTTCACAAGGCTCCATCCTTCCGGCTCCGTTTTACTGTCTTTGAAAATCCTATTGCGGATAAGTTCAGCATACAATCCGCCATCATAAGAATGATTGATTTCTTCCGTCATTAACCCATACAACATCGGGCTAACATTTTTGTTTGCCTGGTCAATCTTGAGATTAATTACAGGTGTCTGAGAAAAAACGGGATAAAAGATTAATCCTGTTATTATCAACAACAGTAAACGAAGTTTTATGGCTTTTTTTTGTTTCATGAATTCTCTATTTATTATTAAAATGAAATAAGATTCTTCTATTTATTTGCAACCAACCCTACTATGTCATTAACCTTGAAAGGGTGCAATGATTATAGAAATGCACATTTTATTCAGTTCAAACCCCGAAGGGGTGATATGATTTAAATGTGTGTTTTGCGCTATGTCACCCCTTCGGGGTTTAGTGTCATTTTTGTTATTTTCTTTTTCTATAACCATATCAGCCTTTCAGGCTTTTTAAATTTCACCAATAGTTCTATTTCTTATGTCTCTTATCTTTTCTATTTTCTCTTAATTTTTTTATTTATTCATGCTTTTTATTTTTTTGGGAAAAATCGTGCATGATTTATTTTTTCATCCATCCATTACTGTCCATCCATTCAAACAAAGGCTCCATCCATCCCGGGTGCCTGAATACAAAACCATGGTCGCCCCTTTGATAAATATGCATTTCAACAGGCACTTTGTTATGCCTTAGTTTTTCAAAATAAGTAATGCTGTTGTCTACATCTACCACTTTATCATCCGCAGCAACTGTGATATAAGCAGGAGGCGTATTTTT
>JBQCFI010000486.1:0-8737 GCA_051959325.1 Ginsengibacter sp.
GCGGTGGAATCAGCATTTCATTTTGCTGATAAAGGGGATGTGGTTTTATTATCGCCTGCTTGTGCAAGTTTTGATTTGTTCAAAAATTATGAAGATCGGGGAATGCAATTTATTGAAGCCGTTAAGGATTTATAATATCAATAAAAGAATAAAACGAAAGAAATAAAATAAATGAGTGATGCAAAACAAATAGTATCCAACACTTTTTCTTCCGCGCAGGAAGTTACAGGAAATCTCTGGAGGCGAACCAAAGGAGATAAGGTGATATGGGCTATTGTGATCTTACTCACAATGGTGAGCATTCTCGTTGTGTACAGCAGCATTGGCTCGCTTGCCTACCGGATGAATAAATCAACTGAAAGTTATTTATTCCGACAGGTTGGCTATATCTGCCTTGGCGTGATCATCATTTATTTTGCACACCGGGTCAATTATACCATTTATTCACGTGTTGCGTCAATCTTGTTTATCATTTCTGTCCCACTTTTGTTGTACACTTTAAAATATGGAAGTCACATCAATGATGCAAGCCGCTGGATAAAATTACCGGTCATCAATCTCACATTTCAAACTTCTGATTTGGCTAAACTTGCTTTATTTATGTACATGAGCAGGATATTAAGCCGCAGGCAAAATGTGATCAAAGATTTTAAAAAAGGTTTTCTGCCATTAATCGTTCCGGTTGGAATTATTTGTTTGTTAATAGCGCCGGCAAATCTCTCTACCGCTTTGTTGATCGGTGGCATAGCGCTTTTACTCATGTTTATAGGACGGGTGCAGGTGAAGCATATTTTACTGGTTGTCGGCGCCGCTTTGATACCGTTAATATTCCTGGTATCAGTGGCGCATCACTATTATGATCAAAAAGAACAGGTTTCAAAGGATCTGCCTGCAATACTTTCTTTTGGAAGAATGCCTACATGGGTAAAGCGCGTACAGGATTTTATGTACGCAGATAAAGAAGATGCTTCCTACCAGATCCAACAGGCAAAAATTGCCATTGCAACAGGAGGGATTTTTGGTAAAGGGCCGGGCAAAAGTGAACAACGGAATTTTTTGCCACATCCTTACAGCGATTTTATTTATGCAATTATCATTGAAGAATATGGGCTTGCAGGCGGTACGGTTATTTTATTGATCTACCTGTTGTTTTTATTTCGAAGTATCAGGCTGTTTCAGCGATGCCCATATGCGTTTGGAGCATTTCTGGCTGTGGCATTAAGTTTTACGCTGGTGATCCAGGCATTGGTAAACATGGCGGTAAATGTAAATCTCTTTCCGACTACGGGAGTTACACTACCATTAGTAAGTATGGGTGGCAGCAGCCTTTTATTTACTTGTTTTTCCATTGGAATTATTCTCAGCGTCGCAAGAAATGTTGAAGATGCAGAAGGGAAAAGTGCACAACTGGCTACACAACAAACTGAAGAGGCAGCGAATAATGAAGAGGAGCAATAAAATAAGGATGAAGTATTAAGAAGAAAGAATTATAAAAATCAGAATTGGAATTATTTGTTTGTTTACTGTAACAGGAAAAAGACCATAGTGTATGAAAATTATTATTGCAGGCGGTGGAACGGGCGGACATATTTTTCCTGCATTAGCAATTGCAAATGCTCTGAAAAATAAAATGCCTGCTGTAGAGATACTTTTTGTGGGAGCAAAGGGCAAAATGGAAATGGAAAAAATTCCTGCTGCCGGTTACAAGATTGTCGGACTCGATATTGCCGGTTATAACAGAAGTTCTTTGATTAAAAATATTGGGTTGCCGGTAAAACTGGTAAAAAGTTTTTTGCAGGTAAGAAATATTTTAAAATCTTTTAAGCCGGATGGGGTCATTGGTGTTGGAGGATATTCCAGTTATCCGGTTTTAAGATCTGCTCAAAGCAGAAACATTCCAACTTTTATCCATGAGGCAAACTCTCTTCCCGGCAAAAGCAATATCATGCTGGGTAAAAGGGCCACACAAATTTTCGTGCCTATAGAAGGAATGGAAAAATATTTTCCGGCTGATAAAATTATGATAACCGGTAACCCGGTAAGAAAAGTTTTTTTAGAAAAAATTTCTAAAACTGAAGCGCTGGAATTTTTTGGATTAAAACCAGGTTTTAAAACTGTTTTTGTAATGGGTGGAAGCCTGGGCGCAAAAAGCATTAATGAAGCAGTTGAAGAAAATATAGATTTTTTTAAGAAGCATAACCTTCAGTTGATTTGGCAAACAGGAAAAAATTATGCGGCTAATGCGGCTAAGGCTGAAGAAGAAAGAGTGAACATCTGGACCAATGCATTTATCGATAAAATGGAAAATGCGTATGCCGCCGCGGATGTAGTGATAGCAAGGTCTGGGGCAATGACGGTTGCGGAAATGTGTGCGGTGGGCAAACCGGTAATTTTTGTTCCTTTTCCTTTTGCAGCAGAAGATCATCAGACTATAAATGCGCAGGTTTTGGTCGATAAAAATGCAGCATTGATGGTGCCGAATGCAAAAGTAAAATCTGACCTATTTCCTTGTTTGCTGGATTTAATAAAGAATGAAACATTAATACACGAGTTGGCAGAAAATATTTCAAAGTTGAGCAATACAAAAGCAGATGAAGTAATTGCTGAGCAGATTTTGAATAAAGTAGGAAGTAGCAAGTAGAAAGTAGTGAGTCGTGAGTCGTAATCAGAAAGAATTAAAAATAAAAATCAAAATATGATGCAGTGTGCATTCAGCCTTGAGCCTTGAGCCTTTTGCCTTCTGCATCACAGCTTTTAGAATGAAAGATTTGACAAATATATCACGGGTTTATTTCATCGGAATTGGCGGCATTGGTATGAGCGCTATAGCAAGGTATTTTTTGAGTAAAAATGTTGTCGTTAGTGGCTATGATAAAACACCAACCCCTCTTTCACGACAATTGGAAAGTGAAGGAATGCACATTCATTATGAAGATAATGTGGACATGGCCGACAAAAATGCCGACCTGGTTGTTTATACGCCTGCAATTCCGAAGGATCATAAAGAGCTGAATTTTTATAAAAACAATCATTATGAATTAGTGAAACGTAGTGATGTTCTTGAGCAAATAACTAAATCATCCTTTAATATTTGTATTGCTGGTACTCACGGAAAAACAACGATCAGCACAATGGTTGCGTATATTTTACGCAAAACCGATTATGGCTGTAATGCTTTCCTGGGTGGCATTTCAGTAAACTATCACACCAATTTCTGGAGCAGCAATCATAATGTGTCAGTGGTAGAAGCAGATGAATATGACAGAAGCTTTTTAAAGCTTTCTCCGGATATCGCAGTAATAACAGCAATGGATGCGGATCATTTGGACATCTATGGAACGAAGGAAAACATGGAAGATGCATTTGTGGAATTTGCAAATAAATTGAAACCAGGTGGACTTTTATTGACCCGATATGGATTGCCTGAAAAAGATTTTTCTGCGTCTAATCACATCCGTTATAGTCTCCAGAATGATGCAGCAGATGTGTATGCGCAGAATATCGTGATGCGAAATGGCGGGTATGAATTTGAGGTAGTTGCAAAAGATTGGAAGATTGAAAATGTAAAGCTTCACATGGGTGGGATGCATAATGTGGAAAATGCAATAGTTGCGATTTATATCGCTGTTTATTTGGAAATCATTCCTCTTAAAATTATCAATGCTATCGGCACATTCAAGGGAGTCAAAAGGAGGTTTGAATATATTATTGGCCCTTTAGAAGCTCCAAAGAATAAATATAATGTTGTTTATATTGATGATTATGCTCATCATCCTGCTGAATTGAATGCCCTAATCAGGGGCGCAAAAAGTTTATTCAGATTTAAAACCTGCACCGTTATTTTTCAACCGCATCTTTTTTCAAGAACGAAAGATTTTGCAAAAGAATTTGCTGAAAGCCTTGATTTGGCTGATCGAATTCTGATTCTTCCGATTTATCCGGCAAGAGAATTACCAATTGAAGGAGTAACCAGTGAATTGATCTTGAAAGAAATGAAAAACAAAAATGCCACAGTTATTTCTAAAGAGGGCCTGTTAGAATATCTCCGTGGCGATTATTTAAAATCCGTTCAGGAAAGCACGAATGGCGAAGTATTAATTACAGCAGGAGCAGGTGATATTGATAAATTGATACAACCAATAAAAGGAATATTAGAGAACACGAATTAAAAAATGGGCAACAATAAAAAATACACATTCAAAAAAATTCTGGTCGTGTCAGTGTGGTTAGTGCTGATATCCGGAACGGTTGTGCTATTGATTGCCGCTATGTCCAAAAAGAATAACGAGCGGATTGCAGGCGTTGAAATAAAGATTTCAGGCGTCCAGAATAATTATTTTATCAGCAAGAAAGATGTGATGGAGATGCTTGAAAAAGTGAATAAAGGTAAACTCGATAAATCGACTGTCAATTCGCTTGACCTTGCAGCGATGGAAACCCGTTTGGAAAAAGATCAATGGATAAAAAGAGCAGAAATATTTTATGATAATAATAATGTATTACAGGTAAAGATCACAGAGCGTGAACCAATTGCCCGGATTTTTACGATTTCAGGTACTTCATTTTATATTGATAGTTCTTTGACAAGATTGCCTTTGAGTGATAAATTCTCTGCACGCCTTCCGGTGTTTACCGGCTTTCCAACAGAAGTAAGGGTTTTGAAAAAACAGGATAGTGTCCTTTTGAGTGAGGTAAAAGTATTGAGTGAATACATTGGTTCACATCCATTCTGGATGGCGCAGATTGATCAAATAGATATCACTCCCGCATCAGAATTTGAAATGATCCCTAAACTGGGAAACCAACTGATTCGGTTTGGTGATGTCAATAATTACCAGGAAAAGTTCAACAAGTTGCTTGCCTTTTATAAACAAGTGCAGACAAGAATCGGATGGAACAAATATTCTGTTCTCGACATACGCTTTAAAAACCAGGTCGTAGGAGTAAACAGGAACGCTGCTGAAATAAAATCCGATTCTTTACGCTCTATTGAAATCATGAAAAGCCTGATTGAAGAAGCCAAAAAGAATTCGAACGATTCCACAAAAATACAACTACCAGCTGCAACTGATGATAATGAAAGAGTAAATAATTCTCCTGTTTTAGAAAACGTGCCGGATGAAACAATCAACGATCAATCATCGGACGTAAATAATTTGGAAAAGAAAATTAGTACAGTAATTCCTGTCCATGTTGATGAAAAGCCTTCTTTGAAAAAATCAAATACGTCTGAAAATAAAACGGTAGCAAAGCGCTCCACATCCATTGAAAAACAGCCTCCCAAAGAGGAAAAAAAGACGGTGAAAAAGCCGGTCGTTAAAAAAGCAGTCGAAACGCAAAAAGAAGAAACAAACAGGGTGCCTAAAGCAGTGATGCCTGCAAAGAGTGATTATTGAGACGAACAAAAGAAGTAAGAAATAAAATAAACAACATAGTACAACCACAATCTTTGATGAAAAGATAAAACAACAAACACATGAACAACGAACAACCCATTATCGTAGGCCTCGACATTGGTACTACCAAAATCGCTGCCATAGCCGGACGAAAAAATGAATTCGGCAAACTCGAAATTCTTGGTTTTGGACGTGCTAACAGCAATGGTGTGCAACACGGCATGGTGCTGAACATTGACCAAACAATTAAAGCCATTCAAACAGCACTGGAAAACTGCTATGCCAGCAATCCAAACTTGCCGATCACAGAAGTATATGTCGGCATTGCCGGACATCACATTAAAAGTCTTCAAACGCGCGGTGATATTGTAAGACAGAACACAGAGGAAGAAATAATGCAATCAGAAATTGATCAACTTGTGAATGATCAATATAAAACGTACATACCTGCAGGCGACCAGATCATTGACGTAATTCCTCAGGAATTTACCGTAGATAATTTTCAAAACATTCCCGATCCAATCGGATATAGTGGTGTAAAAGTTGGTGCAAATTTTCACATCATTACCGGTGATAAAAACGCGATCAGAAACATAAACCGCAGCGTAGAAAAAGCCGGTTTAAAAATACAGGATCTCGTGCTTCAGCCGCTTGCCTCTGCAGCAGCAGTAATGTGTGATCATGATTTGGAAGCTGGCGTTGCTATTGTCGATATCGGTGGTGGCACTACCGATCTGGCTGTTTTTTATGAAGGAATTTTAAAACACACCGCAGTGATTCCTTTTGGCGGCGAGAACATAACCAATGATATTAAGATCGGATTGGGCGTTTTAAAAACACAGGCGGAACAAATGAAAGTTCAGTTCGGAAGCGCGCTGGCTGATGAAGCAAAATCAAATACGTTCATTACGATTCCAGGGCTGCGGGGCATGGCGGCAAAAGAAATCAGTGTAAAAAATCTTGCAGCAATCATCCAGGCACGGATGAGTGAGATCATGGATTTTGTTTCTTATAACCTAAAACAGATCGGACTTGATAACAGAATGCTCAACGGCGGCATAGTGCTTACTGGTGGCGGCTCACAACTGAAACATCTGATTCAGCTCACAGAATATGTTACTGGTTTAAATGCGCGCATCGGTTATCCGAACGAACACCTTGCAGCGGGTCACATTGAAGAACTGGCAAAACCAATGTATGCAACTTGCCTCGGTTTGATTTTAAAAGGATACAACGATTATGAAAATAAACGCAAGCAGTTTGAGCAGAAATTCGCAAAAATTTCTATTCCAAAAGGATTACAGGAAGCAATAGCAGAAGAAGAACCGGTTGAAGATATTTCTGAGAGAATGAATGTAGTAAAGCCGAGAAAAACACTGAAAAGTTTTTTGGATTCCTGCAAAAACGGATTAATAGAAATGTTTAAAGACGAAGGAGATTCAGAATTATAAAACACCATAAAAACAAACAACCCATTAAACAAACGATCCTTTTATTTCCCTAAAAAAAGTAACAGGATTGATCACTAACCAACAAAATAAAATACCCTTCGGGGAACAAGGAGGAACCTTACTATGATTCAATTTGATTTGCCCAAAGAGCAATCGTCTATCCTTAAAGTAATAGGAATAGGCGGTGGTGGCAGCAATGCTGTAAACCACATGTTTAATCAGAATATTGACGGCGTAAACTTTATAATTTGCAACACAGATGCACAGGCGATAACGACAAGTAAAGTGCCGAACAAAGTGCAGCTTGGTCCACATTTGACGCAAGGGTTGGGAGCAGGGGCCAATCCGCAAATTGGCCGGGAAGCGACAGAAGAAAGTCTTGAAGAAATAAAAAAGATCCTTGAGGTAAATACAAAAATGGCGTTCATCACCGCAGGAATGGGTGGTGGTACAGGAACGGGCGGCGCGCCGATCATTGCAAAAATTTGTAAAGATCTCGGTATTCTTACCGTTGGGATAGTAACGACTCCATTTGGTTATGAAGGTAAAAAAAGAATTGCACAGGCACAGGAAGGCATCAATAAATTAAAAGAGAATGTCGATACGCTTTTGGTGATCAGCAATGATAAATTGCGTCACCAGTTTGGCAATCTTACTATGAAAGCTGCATTCGCAAAAGCCGATAATGTGTTGGCAACAGCAGCCAAATGTATTACCGACGTGATCAACAGTACCGGCCAGATCAATGTGGATTTCGCCGATGTATGTACCGTAATGCGAAACGGAGGCGTGGCCATTCTGGGAAGCGCAGAAGCAGAAGGTGAAAACCGCGCTCAGAAAGCTATTGAGCAGGCATTGAATTCTCCTTTGTTAAATGATAATGATATCAAAGGCGCAAAATGGATTCTGATTAATATCAATTCTGCCCAGGGTGAGTTTGAATTTACCATGGATGAAGTAGATACGATTCAAAGCTATTTGCTAAGCCAGGCAGGAGAAGATTCTGATGTGATTTTAGGATTGGGCTATGACGGTTCGTTGGATAATAAAATCGGTATAACACTGATCGCAACAGGCTTTGAGCATAAAGAACCTTTTGACAAACAAGAAGAACAACCTGTGGCACAAGTGAAAAAAGAAAATGAAAAAGTTGTAGTTGTTTTACAGGAAGAAAAAAAGAAGCCGAGCCAGCCGCTTTTTCTTTTTGATGAAAAAAATGAATTGCTTATAAATAAAAATGAACCCATCAAAGATGAAAAAGCTGTTGAGCAAAAAGAAAATGTTTTTAAGACTTTGAAAGAGGAAGATGTATATGCCGCTTTGCATAATGAAGATGAGGAAGCAGAGGAAATGGCACCGAAAATAGTGGAAATTCCACAGAACGAGATCGTAAAACCACGAATCGTGGATGAGAAAATTACTGTTGATAAATCGTCTGAAACTATTGTGCGTTTCGAATTATCTTCGGACTTCAATCCTGTACCTCTGAAAACTGAATCTGTTGAGAAGGAGAAAACAGAAGCATTAAATCAATCACAAAAAAAAGACATTAATAAAGAGGCTAGCACCGTCACAACGTCAGGCGGTTTTTTGGCTAAACCGAGGCAGATATATGCCGAAGAAAAGCCAACCAACAAATCCGAAGATCTTGATAAACCAACCCCGTTGTCAATTTCAAAACAGGAAGACGAGCCTGTGGAGGAAATGCAATTGGTGGTGAAAAATTTCAGTGATGCGGTGGAGGAAACACAGGAAAAGAAAGTACACCAAACAATGCCATTCATGAAGTCAACTGTTGAGGAACCGCCGATGGCGGACGAAGCAGGAGAACAAAAGCGCCGGGCTATGGAACGCATTGCAAAGTTGAGGAACCTTTCCTTTAACGTAAAC
>JBQCFI010000487.1:0-3954 GCA_051959325.1 Ginsengibacter sp.
CCGGTTACCATTTTCAAAATTAAGAATTTTTCATCGGAGCCATTCTAAGCCTTATCCTGCTAATAATAATAAATGTGTTTTTTTATCCAAAAAATAATCGTTAATCCGAAAAAAAAATTACATGAAAGGTTATTTACCTAAAAGAGGATTAAGAGATATAAACCGGATGAAATGGCTGTGTTTGATGGCTTTTTCATTGTCGCTTGCTAATATTGGTTTTGCACAACAATCAGAATTAAAAACTCCGCTAAAAGAAACATTAATAAATAACAATACCACCAACCTTAAAAAGTATCTTAATCAAAAGGAATGGAATGAATTATTTCCACATAGGTACGGAATCGGATTAAAAGATTCTGTTAATGATAATCCGGATTTCTATTCATTCAAAACCTTTCTTTACGCGGCGAAAATATTTCCTGCATTTCTTTTAGAAGGAGATGAAACCATTCAGAAAAGAGAATTGGCTGCTTTTCTTGCAAATATAGCGCAGGAAACAAGCGGAGGATGGCAAACGGCACCGGGGGGCTATTTTAAGTGGGGTTTATATTTCCTCCAGGAAAGCAATAATGATAAAACTAACTTTTACAATGATACCTCAAAGAAAAATTACCCGGGAGTAGAAGGAAAATATTATTTTGGTCGAGGGCCAAAACAACTAACCTGGAATTATAATTACGGCCAGTTTAGCGAAGCGTGGTTTGGAAGTAAAGATACTTTATTACAACACCCTGAATTATTATCTAAAGAACCTGTTCTTTCTTTCGCATCTGCCATTTGGTTCTGGATGACGCCGCAATTTCCAAAACCATCGTGCCATGACATAATGGTTGGCAAATGGCTACCAAATGCCAGCGATACACTAAAAGGAAGGATGCCCGGGTTTGGTGCTACAGTAAATGTGATTAATGGAGGGGTAGAATGTGGTAGTCGCGCAACATTACCTAAAACCCAATACAGGTATGAATATTACCAATATTTCTGTAAGTATTTTCGTATTCCCCCGGGGGAAAATATTAGTTGTGCCAATCAGAAACCATTTGGCCAATAAAAGTTTTGAAATCGTTTAAGCGAAGATCAAAAGCAAAGTTCAGTTGGCTCAGGGCATCTGTCTTACAGGCAGAGGATCCCGGTCCCGACAAATTCGTCCCGAGCAATTTGTCCAGATGAGTTCGTCCCGAAGCTTCGGAAGAACTTATGCCCTCTTACCAAAAATAAAAACCTCGTTTTAATCAACGAGGCTTTTTAATATTGAAGCAATCAGCTTTTTATCTGCTTTGTTCACCATTCACCACTCACAATCCCTCAAACCGGTTATAAACCCTGTCTCCCAAATACTTTTCAAACAATTCTATAGATTTAGCATCGGTTAAAACTTGCAGGTGATTAAAATGATGCAGATCGGTGCCGGTAAAATCAGCCAGTTTATTTTCAAGAATATACTTCGCTGCTTTGGCAACTGATTTTCCATAGTATCCGGTAAGTGAAAGCAGGTTCACCTGCAGTAAAAAGCCCAATTCTTTCATCCGGTGATAAGCATCATAATTGCGGTGGTAATAAGGATATCTTTCAGGGTGCGCCATCAAAGGCTGGTAATTGTTGATATTGATCTCAAAAGAGATCTCTTCCAGTTTGGCAGGAGCAGTAGAGTAAGAAAGTTCGGTAAGAATATAGTTTTTGGTGGGCTTCATCAGCGGCTCTTTTTTACGAAGCAATTCCATAAAATGATCATCAAGCATATATTCAGCCGCCGCGCTTATTTCCATCGTCATCCCGTTTTCCCGGATGGCCTTTTTTAGTTTGGACAATGCATTGTTGATTGTTTCAGGTGTATTGCGATACATATCGCCGATAACATGAGGCGTACAAATGAACTTGTGAATACCGGCATCCGAGAGGGATTGTAAAAGCTGGAGCGACGTTTCTACATCCGGCGAGCCATCATCTATGCCGGGGAGAATATGAGAATGAATGTCCTGGGAAAGCCAGGAAAATCCACTATATGCAGGTACCACTTTTTTCGATTGAAAGAATCTCATCTTACAAATCTATGAAATTATGTGTCGGCGGGAAGATAAGCAACGGGTGTTTTGATGAAGGATTCTTCTTGAGTATCGGTTTCATATTGTCTTGCATAAGCACTGTTGAACTGGGGAAGTTTGATCAGTGGCTTTAATATCGAAACAAAGAAAGAGAAGGGTATCTTATTTTTTCTCATCGCAAGATAGTCACGGCGGTTTGCACGCAACCTGCTTTTCAGATTTCCATTGCTGATGCCGCCGGTACGCATTTTCACCAGCATGGCATCTACATATTGAGCGCTTATTTTATAATGAAATAGGTACCGCGCCATAAACTCATAATCTGCCGCGGTATAATAATGATTTTCATATAAGCCATATTGCCCGATCAATTCACGGCGGATATAAAATGTAGGATGCGCTGGCATCCATCCATAACGGAAACGGCTGCGTTTATAAGAATTGCCTTTCCAATATCTTGTGATCTTATGAGGATTGTCCGGTTCAATATACACCAGGTCTCCATATACCGAATCCGTTGTTGAATTTTCAAAGCAATCGACGATCGTTCTTACCGCATCTGCTGAAGCAAACATATCGTCGCTGTTTAATATTCCCACAACATCACCGGTGGCAAGCTGCAAACCTTTGTTGATGGCATCATACATGCCGCGGTCGGTCTCAGAGATCCAGTATGAAATGTCATCTGCATTTTCAAGAATAATCCCTAATGTGCCATCAGTAGATTTCCCGTCAATAATAATATGTTCAATGTTTTTATAGTTCTGACCTTGAACCGAATGAATACAATCAGACAGGTATCTTTCAGAATTCAGTGTTACTGTAATTATAGAAACTTTCATTCGGGTATTTGAAAAAGTAAGAAATAAACAGGGTGTTCGGTCAATTAACGAAATAAAGATAGCAGATTATTTCTATTTCCGGTATTTTTTTAAATAATTAACATTTGGCCCTTAACTTAAGCGCGCGAAATTAATATATTTTCCATAATGAGCATATCCATATCCGTTCTTAAATAACAATTCAACGCATCTTCCGGCGTATTTACTATAGGTTCATTTTCATTAAACGAAGTATTTAATAATATGGGAACACCGGTTTTTTTTCTAAAAGTATCAATCAACTGGTAATACCGCGGAGAAACATTTTTATCTACTGTTTGCAGCCGGCCCGTGCCATCAACGTGTGTAACCGCCGGAATTTCTTTTCTTTTATTTTCCTTTATCAAAAATACTTTTTCCATAAAAGGAACCGCATCATTTTGCTCAAAATATTCAGCAACAAATTCTTTCAACACAGATGGAGCAAAGGGACGGAAACTTTCTCTTCGTTTGATCTTTGAATTGAGGATTTGCTTGGCATCCTGCCTCCGCGGATCAGCTAAAATGGAGCGCCCTCCCAGGGCCCTTGGGCCAAATTCCGACTTCCCGCTAAACCATCCTACTACCCCGCCCCCAACAAGGCATTCCGTTACTTTTTCATAAATGATTTCATCTTCATGTTCAGTAAATCGGATATTTTGATCCCGCAAAGTCTGCCTGATTTCATCATTGGTAAAATGGCTCCCGGTGTATGCCGATAAGATCGCAGGCATTCTTTTTTCATGCAGCAACTGATGCTGTACATACAATGCGGCGCCGATAGAAATTCCGGCATCATGCGCGGCCGAAGGAATGTAAATATTTTTAAAATCGCTGTGGGTGGTTATCTTTCCATTCGCCACACTGTTTTGAGCCACACCGCCCGCCAGGCATAGATCATTAAGCCCTGTTCTTTTATGAAGACGATTTACGAGGTGAAATATGGTGAGTTCCGTCATTTTTTGTACAGAAGCGGCCATATCTTTATGATATTCCGTAAGCGGCTCCCCTTTTTTCCTCGCTGCGCCAAATAAGGCAATCATCGCCTCGCT
>JBQCFI010000488.1:0-4167 GCA_051959325.1 Ginsengibacter sp.
TATTCTGACATGTATTCTTTGAGAGATTTTGTGCGCATGACGGTCAATTCAGGATTTGCGGGCGTAAACTGGTCGCCGGAATTACGCGAAACTTCTTCTGACGCGGAACTAATTCGTCGTATGCAGGCAAGCCTGATGTCTTCGCACATGGTTGCCAATTGCTGGTACCTGGATTTGCCGCCTTGGTTACAATATAACACTGAAAAAAATGTGCAACATCAGCTTTTGCCCAACGCAAAAGAACTGGAAGCTGCAGCAAAAAAACTGATTGTTTTGAGAATGTCTCTCCTGCCCTATTTGTATTCCGCTTTTGCTGAATATCATTTCACCGGAAAGCCGCCGTTTCGCGCTTTAGTGCTCGATTATCCGGATGATAAAAATGTATGGCACATGGATGATGAGTATATGATGGGTGACAATATTTTGTGTGCGCCTTTTATTGATAGTGCATTCACAAGAGAAGTATATTTCCCGGAAGGCGTTTGGTACGATTTTAATACAAATAAAAAATATCAAGGCGGACAAAAATATACCATCAATATGCAGCTCAATGAGATACCGATGTTTATAAAAAGCAATACCATCCTGCCTTTGGCTAAGCCGGTTGAATTTATTACTCCATCAACTGTATTGGAAATAAACTGTAAGATCTATGGGAATGGCGCTGTTCCTATCAAATTATTTGAAGACGACAGTTTTAATTTTGATTTTGAAAAGGGAAAGTACAACTGGCTCAATATTTCCTCGAAGGAAAACAAAATCAGCATTACACGAAGTGGGAATTATTCAAAGAAATTGTATGAAGTAAACGGCATTGGAGAAGTATTAAATGACTATTGAAAGTTTCATCTTCTTCCCTGTTTTCGATCCAGCAAACCAATAAATAGCCGTTTTTATGTTTTGCGATCGTACCTCCGGCATCCCAAATCATCATATTGAAAATCATCGATTACTTGTGGCACAATTTTCCTGTATCTTTTTTTTATGCGAAAATATACTTTGGTCAAATGGGCGTTGGGTTTAATAATAGTGTTTTTAAGCTTTAGTATTTTGATTTATGCAAAATCAATTTTATTACCGCTTACCCTCGGGGGTCTTTTGGCGATGCTGTTCATGCCGCTTTGCCGGTGGTTTGAAAGAAAAGGTGTAAAGCGCGCTTATGCTTCGCTCTTCTGTATTATCGTTTTCCTTTTAATTCTCGGCGTGGTAACTTATTGTTTTGTATGGCAAATCACTGCTATCAGCCACGATATCACGGAAATAGAAACAAATGTTAACCGGCGTGTTGATGAATTACAACAATTCCTTTATCACAAATTTGGAATTACTCCCGGCAATCAGAAAAAAATACTTGAAGGTAAAAATGATGGCAGTCTTGGCGCTATCATCAGTGCAGTAATGGGATCGCTGATGTATTTTGTTACCAGTTTCATCATTATGCTGGTGTATATTTTCATGCTTCTATATGCCAGGGGGCATTTAAAAAACTTTATTTTAAAAATAGTAAAGCCGTCTCATACAGCTAAAACCGAACGCATCATTCTGGAATCAAGTAAAGCAACGCAGCACTATCTGCTTGGTTTCGCCTTGTTGGTTACGGTGCTTTGGCTATTGTATGGTATTGCTTTTTCAATAATCGGCGTCAGAAATGCCTTCTTTTTCGCTGCATTATGCGGACTCCTGGAAGTGATTCCATTTATCGGAAGCCTGTTCGGCATTATACTTACCATGCTCATGGTCGTATCGCAGGCGGGAGGCGGCGGAATGCTTTTCGCTGTTTTTATTGTTTATGTCGTTCTGCAGTTTACACAGTTTTATATCATCCAGCCATTGCTGCTTGGAGGTGAAGTAAATGTAAATCCGCTTTTTGCAATTACGGTGTTGATACTTGGAGAAATGGTCTGGGGTTTGGGAGGAATGATCATGGCGATTCCATTAACCGGGATGGTGAAGATCATTTGTGATAATGTGGAAGAGCTACATCCTTATGGATATCTTCTTGGTAAAGGCAATGAATCGACAGGAAGTATTTTTAATAAAATGAGAAAATGGGTCACTAGAAAATAATGCATTATTTCGGGTTATAATTTTGATCTCTGATATTGAGATGTATGATGCTTTCCATTTTCAAGTTAAAGAAACTTTTTTTCCTGTTTTTGCCGCTTCATAAATAGCACCAATAATTTTCAAATCTTTCAAAGCTTCTTCTCCATCTACCGGAAGCAAAGGTTTTTTATTTCTGAGAATAATATCTGCCATTTCATCCATCTGCACCGTTTGATGAGTTACATCCGGCGCGGTCAACTCACCTTTGTTTGTGCGACCACGTATCGGGCCGTATCCTGTTGCCGGCATTAACTCCGCAAAACCATTTGTACCATTTAGGAAAAAACGATCCAGGTTATTCATACTGTATGTAGAAAGGCAAGATGCTACTGCACCTGATGGAAAACCCATTTGAAAAAGCATCGTTTCATCAATTCCTTCTTTGAATTTTACCGGGTCATTTTTGACGGCTTCTGCGGTTACCCACAGCGGCTCTTCCCCAATCATATATCTTGATCCGTTCACCGCATAAATTCCAATATCCATCATGGAGCCGCCGCCTGAAAGTGCTTTGTTCAGCCGCCATTGATTCGGATCGCCAATCGTAAAGCCGACCAATCCCTGGAAGAAGAGAATTTTTCCAAAATCTCCGGAACTGCGCATTTCAATAATTTTTAGCGTATGCGGTTCAAAATGCATTCTATAACCCACCAATAATTTGACATCAGCTTTTTTACATGCGTCAATCATTTCCTGCGCTTCTTTGGCGTTGATCGCCATTGGTTTTTCGCAGATTACGTGCTTGCCGGCCTTTGCCACACGTATTACCTCATCATGATGCAGCGCATTCGGAGTAATAACATACACCGCGTCAATGTCACGATTGTCTTTTATTGCATCGAAGTTTTCATAATTGTAACAGTTCTTTTCAGGAATTGCGTATTTACTCTGCCAGTCTTTAATTTTCGAAGGAGTACCACTGATTACGCCGGTTAATTTTGCTTTTTTACAATCGCGCATGGCCTCCGCAACACGTGTACCATAGCTGCCAAGTCCCATAATGGCAACGTGAAGCATGGAATTGTTAGCACCCGTTTTATCAGATTTATTCATAGTAAATGCATTTTTAACGAAAGGAAAAGTAATAGCGCCCATTGTAACCGCCTCTAAAAAAGCACGCCGTGATTTCATGATCAGATTGTTTAAACCGAATTTACTTTAAGATTTCTAAAACGACAATTATTTGTGCACCTTCAACAATAAGCCTTCAACCATTGGTATTTACTCTTGGTCTGATAATTGTTATTTTTTTAAAAAACAAACGCCATGAAAAACGATAAAAACAGAAAGCCAACAGATGAAGGATTAAAAGGTTATAATCCCGCAGATAGGGATTTCCAACGCACCGAAGAGCAAACTGACCGCGTATCACAATCTGAAATAGATGAACAAAAAAGAGAAAAGAGTAAGAAGAAGATGTAAAATTATTCTTAAGCAGCAATATCTCATAAGTGGAAAATTCCCGACAGAGTAAGAACGCAAGTTTCAAATTCTTAATTCTTAATTTCTTTCCCGAGATATGTTTCAGCAGTTAGCGCTATGGCATCCATCGATTGTTCATTCATGCATTTAAAATGTCCAAGCGGGCATTTGTCAAAACCGGTTTTTGAACAAGGGCGGCACCATAATTTATTGACCTGGAATACTTCATAAGTGGTTTTATAAGGTGTCATTCCAAAGGATGGAACGGTGTTTCCCCAAACAGAAAGAATATTCTTTTTGAAAGCAGCGGCAATATGCATCATTCCGGTATCGTGGCTGATGACCAATTTTGCATTACGAACAATATCTGCGGATTCATTCAATGAAAATTTGCCACAGGCGTTATAGATTTTTATCGGATCTGTTTCTGCTATTTTTTCTCCATTTGACAAATCTTCTTTTCCTCCCAGCAAAATAACAGGATGTTTTATTTTTTCAACCAGTTCTTTTAATTTTTCTACGGGAAGCTTTTTTGTATTGTGAGCTGCGCCGATAGCGATCGCAACATAACCATGCAGATGAGAAAATGGAATATCCCCTTCTTTTACCTTTTCACTTTCAGGAATAAAATAATCAAGC
>JBQCFI010000489.1:0-8850 GCA_051959325.1 Ginsengibacter sp.
TTCTGAATCCTTATTTGGGTAAGAAGCATCCTGAATATAAATCGGCAATGCTTCATTGTGGAGAAAATATGGACTCACTTTATTTGAAATAGGAAAAGACGACGAACGATAACTCCCCCCTGATGTTGAACAAAAATTACCAGTTTCAGAAGTAGGAATTCGCCTTATTTATTCTTTTACCGGAAAATTTAATTCCGCATTACACGTGTAATCAGTGGCAAAAATAATCCGGTGTTAATTCGTAAAATCGGTGGCTAAAGAATTATTTCCTTGCAGACCACCGGTGTGGATACATAGAATTTTTGATGATTTGGGAAAATAATTTTTTTGAATCAAATCTTTTACGCCAAACATCATTTTTGCCGTATAAACAAAATCAAGTATGACGTTATTTTCTTCATAAAACCGAGTCATAAAATCAATCAGTTCCTCTGTTTTTTTTGCATAACCTCCAAAATGATAATCGTTAATGAAGAAATATTTTTTTTGAGCACCCACTTTTAATTCCGCGAATCTTTTTTCAATGTCATTGAAGTTTTTTAAAACGCCAAAACCCATAATTTTTGTTTCATTTTTATTTGAATCTACAAGACCGGCAAAGGTTGTAGCTGTTCCGACGGGCAGGCAAGCATGAGTAAAATCTTTGTCAGCAAAATATTGGTTAATCAATCCGGCACCTTGTTTCCCTTCAATGGAAAAGCCACCTTCGGGAATTAAGATATGTTCACCACATTTATTTTTTAGTTCTTCTAAAAAATCTTTTTGATTTATTTTTCGGTAACATTCACGGTCGATAAATTCAAGCTGCATTTCATTTTCCAAACAAAATAACAAAGTAGGAGAGAGCACCTTCGGTTTTTCTCCACGAACAATTCCAACCGGTTTTATTTTTAATTCTTTGCATGCAAAAGCAGTAGCAGCAAGATGATTGGAGTACGCTCCGCCAAAAGTGATTATCTTTTTATGTCTTGATTTTTTTGCTTCTTCTAAAAAATAAATCAGCTTGAATAATTTATTCCCCGAAACGATGGGGTGAATTTCATCAAGCCGCAGCATGAAAATTTCGAGGTTATTTTTTCCAAAAAATTGTGGATTTAATTTGGAAAAAGTTGGTTCATAGAACTGAATTTCGGGTGCAATATCTTTTATAAGCGAATGTGGCATAAATCTTTCTTGCTTATTTTCGCGGCAAATTAATTATTAAATAACTCTTAAACACTTAATTGATATAACATGAAACCTACACTTTTAGTTTTGGCAGCAGGAATGGGAAGTCGCTATGGCGGCATTAAACAAATGGATTCTTTTGGCCCAAATGGTGAAACGATAATTGATTATTCAATCTATGATGCGATAAGAGCAGGTTTTGGAAAAGTCGTTTTCATCATTCGTGAATCATTTGCTGAAGACTTTAAAAAATTATTTGAACCAAAATTAAAATGTAAGATTCAAACAGAATATGTAATGCAGGAAATGGATTCTTATACTGAAGGGTTCCAGGTTCCTGAGGAGCGGGCAAAGCCGTGGGGTACAGCACACGCTGTGCTTTGCGCAAAAGAAGTAATTCATGAACCGTTTGCGGTGATCAATGCTGACGATTTTTATGGAAGAGATGCATTTGATAAGGCTGTAAAATTTCTGAATGAAGATGTTTCTGAAAAAGAGTATTGCATCATCGGTTATGAGCTTGCAAAAACAATTTCTGAAAACGGAACCGTAAGTCGTGGCGTTTGCGAAGTGGATTACGAAGGAAATTTATTGAACATTGTAGAGCGCACTAAAATTTTTCCTGAAGAAGGAAAAATATATTATATAGAAAATTCACTAAAAGTTCCTTTGCCACCAGATACAGTCGTGAGCATGAATTTTTGGGGATTTGATCCGAACGTTTTTGACTTTATTCAAAAACAATTTATCAAATTTTTACAGGATAATTCTAAAAATCCCAAAGCTGAGTTTTTTATTCCAATCATCGGCGATGCCTTTATTCATGAAGGAAAGGGCAAAATAAAAGTGATTCCTACTTCTGCTCAATGGTTTGGCGTTACTTATAAAGAAGACGCACCAACCGTGAAAGAAGATCTTCATAAATTGATTGCAGAAGGCGTTTATCCGGAGCATTTATTTTCTGAAACAAACTCCCAGATGTAATTTCTGTAATTAAAATTCTTGTTATTTCTTGGTTTGTTGAAAAAAGTGAGAATGGAAAATGGCTATTTCGCCACTTCCATTTTCACTTTTTTATTTTTGATCTTTTGATCTTTTATCAGGTGAAGTGTGTGATTCATTTTGCTTTTGCGAATGGCAACAAACGAGAAGAAATCCTTCACTTCTATCAACCCGACGTCTTCCTTTTTTAATTGCCCTTTGTTCGTAAGAAATCCAACGATGTCAACTTTATTTACTTTGTCTTTTTTGCCTGCGGCAATAAAAAACGTAGCCCATTTTGGTTTTTCCGGTAAAGCATTTTCTTCCGGAAGGGTTATCTGTTCTACATTTTCATCGATATAAGCGGGCATTTTTTCATCGTCACTCACAATAAGAATGGCTGTTCCGCTCGCTTCCATTCGTGCAGTGCGTCCATTACGATGAGTGAAGGCATCTTCTGTAAGAGGTAAATGATAATGAACGATGTAACGGATATTTGCAATGTCAAGCCCGCGGGAAGCAAGGTCAGTTGTTATCAACACATTCGTTGTTCCATTTCTGAATTTTGATAAAGCGCTGTCTCTTTGTTGTTGCTCCATTCCCCCGTGATAAAATTCATTGTAAATTCCTTTTTCTGAAAGCAACCTGCTGGTGCGCTCCACTGCTTCACGATGATTGCAAAATACGATGGTGGAGCGATTTCCAAGATAACACAGCAGTTTAAAAAGTGTTTCAGATTTATCTTTATCTTCAGAAAATACTGATTTTATTGCAAGCCTTTCAGATTCTTCTCCGAAGGTTAAAAAATTAATTCTTTGCACATTTTTCAAGACAATAAAATCGGGTATATCTACAGCCTCAGTAGCAGAAGTAAGAATTTTTTTCTGAACGTTTTTAAGCGACTCAATAATGAATTTCATTTCTTCTAAAAAGCCGAGTTCAAGCGATTTGTCAAACTCATCTAACACCAATGTCATTATAGAATCCACCGTGATGTTTCTTCTCCGGATGTGATCGCACAATCTTCCGGGAGTGCCTACAATTACTGCTGGTGGCTGCACCAGGTTGTTTTCCTCAATCTCTCTTTTATGTCCGCCATAAGCAGCTGTAATTTTATTTCCTGTTCCCATTGTTTTAAAAACCTGTTCAATCTGCATTGCAAGTTCTCGTGAAGGAACAACGATCAAAGCTTGTGTATTTTTATTTTCGGGATCAATATTTTCAAGAATAGGTAATAAAAATGCCAATGTTTTTCCTGAGCCTGTTGCTGAAAGCAAAATGATGTCTTCGTCTTTTTTATTAGCCTCTATGGCTGCCTGTTGCATATCATTCAACGCGTCAATTTTTAAATTGATCAGAATATTTTCTAAAGAATATTTCTCTTTTTTCATGGCTGCAAAAATAAGCAAAGCGTTGTGGCTGAAATGTTATCATTGAAACACGTTATTTCCGCTTGCAGGTCTTAGTTTTCAGTAAAACAAGAAATAAAGGCAATTGTTATTTTTGTCAAGTTCAAGCCACTTACTTTTATTTCAATAAAAACTTCAAACTTTAAATTCCATTCATAGAATTAACTTCGCAAACTATGAAAGGAAGAGAAAGATTTTTTACCATATTCACACTTGGTTTACTTTCTGCGATGGGCGCCTTTTATATTGACATGTACCTGCCTGGTTTTCCAGATATCGCCCGCGACCTTCACACAACCGTTGCACACATTACGCTTTCCATCACCAGTTTTTTTATTGGTATTTCCATTGGTCAATTGATTTATGGGCCGCTATTGGATAAATTTGGAAGAAAAAAGCCTTTATATATTGGGCTCATTGTCTATCTGCTCACGTCCATCGCTTGTGCTTTTGCACCAACTGCAAACGCCTTGATTGGCATTCGCTTTTTACAGGCCCTCGGTTCATGTGCGGGTATGGTAGCATCACGGGCGCTGGTTCGTGATATTTTTCCGGTACAGGAAAATGCAAAAATATTTTCCTTGTTGATGTTGGTGCTGGCCTTATCACCAATTGTGGCACCTACTTTGGGCGGCTACGTTTCATCGGCTTTTGGTTGGCAATCTATTTTTTATATTCTCGCAGGAATTGCCGGATCAACGCTTTTATTGGTTTATTTTAAAATGCCCAATGGGAGAATGCCAGATGCTTCTCTTTCATTGTTGCCGCGTCCTATTATCAATAGTTTTTTGGAAGTCAGTAAAGTGCCTCAATTTTATACTTATGCTTTCGCCGGCGCAATTGCTTCATCAGGGTTGTATGCTTATATCGCCGGTTCCCCGTTTGTATTCATGGAGTTGTATCATGTTTCTGAAAAACAATATGGGTGGATATTTGCAATCATTGCAATGGGACTTATTACTGCCAGCCAGGTAAATACTTTATTGCTTAGAAAATATTCCAGCGAGCAAATTATCAGGGTGACTTTGTTTTGTCAGTGTTTGGCTGGAATGGCACTGGTTTTAGGAAACTATTTTCATTTTCTCGGTTTGTATTCTACTATTTTTTTAATCTGGGTTTTTTTGAGCACACAAGGATTTGCGTTTCCGAATTCATCAGCACTTTGTTTAGCGCCTTTTACAAAAAATGCAGGTACGGCTTCTGCATTAATGGGAGCTATACAACTGGGTATAGGCGCGGTTTCGACTGCTTTGGTCAGTATTTTTAATAATGGCACTGCCATGCCAATGTCTGTGGTGATGTGTTGCTGTGCGGTCAGCAGTTTTACAGTTTTGTTGATCGGAAGAAGGGTAATTGCGCGTCAGAATAACATCCAACTAGTCCAGTAAAATTGATATTCTTCTTTATTGACTAAACGGTACAATACTTTGATCGTACCTAAAAACATTGTGCGGATCGTACTTACTTTTTACTTTTTGTAAACGAGCATAATTTTCTCCATAATAGGCGTTTTCCCAGTTTTTGAAATTGACGTCAGGATAATTTCTGTATTGTTGCTTCACTCCATTTGCATAAAATATTTGCTGTACCTCTTCAAACGCTTTTACCATTCTATCGGTCTGTGAAGCTTGTCGCCAGTACGTTTGCAGTTCTGATAAATAGTTTTGATCACGATGCGAATAGCAGGAAACATTGGCAAAAACAGGATTACTTATTTCGCCGCCAACCGTATTTACCTGGTAAATCATATCCTTGGTGGAAGTAACTTTTCCCAAAACATCTTCAATAAAATTGCTGACGTCATCAAAGCTTTTGTACAATCCTGCAGAAGCATTTTTAAAATAAAGCGGATTTTTTTCTCCGTAAAAAGCTTGTACTGCTTTTGCCAAAGGAATGGGTTTACCGATCACTGTTTTATCGACTAAGGAAGATAATTGAGAAACTATTTTTTGAGTTTCGGAATTTTGTTTTTCAACGTTAGTAAGTAAAATGTAAAGAGATCGTCCATTAAGCACAAACGCCGAAAAGCAGGAAGGTGGCAGGCTTGCAGTTACGGTAAACCATTGCTCGAGCACATGTTTTGCTTTTTGAGCATTGATGTGTGGTATTTTAAAACGATGACTTTGTAAAAAATCAGGGGCTGTGGTTAAAGAAAATTTTAAAGAAGCAATCACTCCAAAATTTCCATTTCCACCGCCTTTGCAGGCCCATAATAATTCAGGGTCATCTTTTGAATTGACGATATTTCCTTTGCCATCTACCATCGTTACTTGCTGTAAACTATCACACGTTAATCCAAATTTCCTGCTGAACAATCCATAACCTCCTCCAAGAGTTAAGCCGCCAATTCCCACATTTCCACACGAACCGGCAGGAAGTATTTTATTTTTTGGAAGAATGATGTCGTACAGTTGGGAAAGGATGCAACCTGGTTCTATAATAACTGTATTTTCATTTTCCCACGTTACGTTATTCATGGATGAAAGGTCGATTACCAGTCCATCATTGTTGCAAGAAAATCCTTCGAAAGAATGGCCACCGCTTTTAATACTGATCGGTGATCTGTTCTCAATTCCATAAGTTACTGCTTGCGCTACTTCTTCAGCATTTTTGCACAATGCAATTGCAGCCGGATATTTGTTGATCCGTTTATTGAATCCTTTTCGAAGCGTCTCATATTCTTCATCTCCTTTTTTATACAGTTTATAAGTCGGCGTAATTGTTTTTGTACTGAGATTTTGCGCAATTAAATCTTTAAGTATTGTATCTTTTTCTGCTCGAGGAATCTTTTCTGCTTTATTATTTCCCAAACCGCACGAGTTAACATAAACGGCAGCGCTACTAAACAATGAAAGCTTAATGAATCGGTCACGTTTTATTTTTCCCATCAGAGCATAAAAATATTTTTTGCAAAAGAGGTTATAATTCTTTCATCATCCAAACGTCGCAACCTGTATGGCCGCTGTTTCCTAATGGGCCGGGGATTTTTTCAAAGCCATTTTTCTCGTACATTCCAATCGCATTTGTCAATTCCGGCATCGATTCAAGATACATTTTCTCATAACCTTTTTTCTTTGCTTCCTCCATACATTTTTCTAAAAGCGTTTGTCCATAGCCGTTATGCCGGTATTTTCTTGAAACGTACAATTTTACCAACTCACATGTATTTTGCGGCAATCCTTTTGTTGGAAAAAATCCGCAACCTCCTGCTACTTCATTATCTATCTCAATGACGAAATATGCAGATCGATTTTCTGTAAAGACATCGCTCAAATGATCGGTAGTTTCATCAAAATAAACAGTTCCCGGTTTAGCTGCATTGAATTCCAATAATGAATTACGGATGATAGAAGCCATCGCTGCATTATCATCCGTAATTATTTTTCTGATAAGCATTTATTAAAAAAAATTATTCTTTTGTACCGTTATTATCTTTTAAGGAAACACCGCGGTCATACTGGCAACATTCGTCCAGCTTGTTATAAGCGCTGTCGCTCGCCTTAAAATCCTGTGTATCATATCCAGCGGCTGCTACAGCGGTTTGAATTTTAGCAGAGTTGGTAACCGCAGGGTCATAACTTATTTGTAAAAATTTAGTTTTCTTGTTCCAGTTAGCGGCAGTTGCGCCTGCTTCAAGTGCACTCTTTTCGATGTGTTTTTTGCACATTCCACAGTTGCCATTCACTTTAATCGTTTCTGATTTTGCCGTTTGTGCAGAGCAGAATTGAAACGACAAAATGCTAAAAAATAGTATGCTGAAAAGGTTCCTGATTTTCATGTATTTTAAGTTTAATTAAATTCAAATTTAGTGATAAAATATTAAGACAGCATTCTGTCATTTGTTAATAACGAAATAAGGTAAGCCACAATAAACCGGGAAATAATTCAAATTTCAATTCTTCATCAATTTTTTATGTGCAGGAAACGATCAATTCTTTCTTTTTGTTTTAAATGATGCCGTAAATGCATTTCTGCAAATTGAAACCATTCAGATGCACTAAAAAAGCCTAACCCAGGATGTTTGCTTTTGCCGTGAAATGAACTTTTCAACATTCGTACACTCACTTCATCAAATGCGTCTTTTAGATCTCTTAAAGAATGCTGTAGCTGTGATTTACTTTCCGCTTGTGAGACAAGCAGGTTTGAAGCAGGTCCTTCAATAATTTGATCGGGAAGCGCGTTTTTTGAAAACAACATTTTAGCATTGATCGTCGCTTCTTCATGGGAATTTTCATTGGAAGAGATGCAAATGTTTATTTGCTCCAAATAGAAATTTGTTTCTGCAACCAAATGCATTATTACTTGTCCGAGTGACCAGCTTTTTAAGGATGGTTTGGCGCATATTTCTGCAAAGCTGTAACGTTCTAATTGCGTAAGCCAGATATCAACAGTACGGTGAAAGTCTTCAATCGTCATGATACTTTTTATTTCTGGTTAATTTACAAAACCCCATTTAACTCCAAACCGCATAATCAATCCTGGTGTAGGATAGAGAGGCGCAGCAAAATTATTATTGGTAAAAGTAAGTCCTTGTTCAATATGAAAAGTATTGAGGTTTTCGGCTTTAATGAATGCCGTAAACGATTTTATTCTAAAATTGAAGAAGAGATTTAGCTGCGGAAGATTATTGATCACAACGGCATCCTGGGGAAAAAATTTTCCCATTACAGGTGAATAATTATCCGCCTTGTAAGGGGTGTTGTATTTTACATCAATACCGGTGCTCAGATTTAAGTTTTTAAAATAATTTCCTTCAAAAGCAAGACGCTGCCTGGTATAGAACAGGGGAACATGAATCGGGTTATTTCCGGTAGTTTGCTGAATAATAAAATCACTGTATAAATTCAAATGTCTTGCAATTTTCGTTTTTGCATAAGCCGTAATCTGTGTGAGATTTACCAAACCATTAAACTGATCCGTCTGATAAAAATTTTTGAAATAAGTGTAATTGGTAATCGAAATATTTCGTGCCATCAGTGTAAAACGCCGGTTGATAGCAGTAGCAGTTAACACCGTTATGTTTTCCTTTTTTGTCTTTAAATTATTTCCAAAATTGAACGAAGAATTTCCTTCATAAATATAAGAAGGAGAGCGGTTCACATTTTGAAAACTGATCTGTATGTCACCTAATTTTTGATTCAAGGTTCGTGCTACAGAGGCGTAAACATTGAAGTCTGCCGCATTGAAACCCGTTGCATAAAATTCTCCATTCAACACTGCATCCCATTTTTTATTCCTCGTTTTATTTCTATATTCTCCGTGCAATACCACGTTGTAAAAATTCTTTTTTCCC
>JBQCFI010000490.1:0-4449 GCA_051959325.1 Ginsengibacter sp.
GGTGAAAAGTTTTGGGCAACAGTAAAGCCATCTTTGCCCATAATGGATTCTGCTTCACAAACGCAGGCAGTTTCATTAAATGTAAATGCATCTCATCCCATCCCTATGAACCTTGTCGCGAAAGTGCGGATTGTAAAAGAATCAAAACCTGCAGCACAAACTATAGATAAAGCGGCCGTATTATCTGATGAAACACAAACTAATTTCTGGATCATGAAAATGATCAATGATAGTACGGCTGTAAAAGTGCCGGTAAAAACCGGAATGGAATCCGGCAATAAAGTAGAAATCATCTCACCTGAATTTCAACCAAAAGACAAAATATTACTGACCGGAAATTATGGTTTGGAAGATACAACGAAGGTCATTGTTCAAAAAGATTCGCTGAAATAGAATTGGTTGAAAATTTAAAGGTATAAGTAAACAAATGAAAAATTTTTTCACTACATATAAAAGCCCAATGACCGTTGTTCTTGCATTGGTCATTCTGGGCGGCATTTTTACTTATACAAAATTACAGACTTCGCTATTTCCTGAAATTACTTTTCCTAAAATAAAGATCATTGCTGATGCCGGGTTACAGCCGGTGGATAAAATGATGGTAACGGTAACACGGCCATTAGAATTTGCTATAAAAAAAATTCCGGATCTCACAGATATCCGGAGCACAACAAGCCGTGGCAGTTGTGAGATTTCTGCATTTATCGATTGGAAAGCAAACGTTGATCTAAGCCAGCAAAGAATTGAATCAAGAATTGCGGAAATCAGAAATACACTTCCTCCTGATGTAAGCATCACGGTCGAAAAAATGAATCCTTCCATTTTGCCCGTGATGGGATATTCGCTGGAAAGTGATGAATTATCTCCGATTGCTTTGAAACAATTGGCGCTTTATACAATACAACCTTACCTGAGCCAGGTTCCCGGGGTTTCCGAAATCAAGGTGATTGGTGGAAAAACAAAGGAATATTGGATTCAACTTGACCTGCAAAAAATGAGTACCCTGGGCATCACACCGGAAGCGATCAATACTGCATTGAGCCAAACAAATTTCATCAAATCAAACGGTTATTTATCGGATTACCGGCATTTGTATCTGACCATTACAAATGCATCTGTACAATCATTGGATGAATTAAAAAATGTAGTTCTTAGTAATGGAAAGCGGGTGGTGCAGTTGCAGGACATTGCGGACATACAGGTAAAAGAAGCTGTAGAATATATAAAAGTAAATGCCAATGGAAAAGAAAGTGTGTTGATAGCGGTAGTAAAACAACCGAACAGTAATTTGGTCGATGTATCAAAAGCGATGGAACAAAAAATTGCAGGGCTTAAGAATATTTTGCCGAAAGATGTTACTTTAAAGCCCTATTACATACAGGCAGATTTTGTAAATAATGCAGTGAGAAGTGTCACTGACAGTCTTTGGATTGGGTTACTTCTTGCTATTATTGTCGCTGTTATTTTTCTGCGGTCTTTTAAAGCAAGTGCCACAATATTACTAACGATACCGGTAACACTTGCGGCTACTTTGATCGTGTTGTATGTAGTTGGTTATACTTTAAATATTATGACGCTTGGCGCTATTGCTGCAGCCATCGGTTTGATCATTGATGATGCAATAGTTGTGGTGGAACAAATCCATCGTTCACATGAAGAACATCCGGCAGAAGAATATAAAGTAGTCGTCCAAAAAGCCATCCATTATTTATTCCCTGCAATGGTTGGTTCTTCCATCAGTACCATCGTTATTTTTATTCCTTTTATTTTGATGAGCGGTATTGCCGGTGCTTATTTTAATGTTCTTACAAATACGATGATCATTACGTTGGTTTGTTCATTTTTTGTAACGTGGCTCGGCCTGCCGGTGGTCTATCTTTTATTTTCTAAAAAGAAAAAAGAAAAAGCAGTTAAGCAAAAAGAGAAACCACATTTTGTAAAAACGCAACGATGGGTTTTGTTTTTTATCCGGCGTCCGTGGATCAGTTTTATTTTCGTAGGCGTTTTAATTCTTTGCATTGTATTGATTGTTCCTCAATTAGAAACCGGATTTTTACCTCAAATGGATGAAGGAACCATCGTTATGGACTATGTTTCTCCGCCGGGCACGTCCCTGGAAGAAACGAACAGCGAGTTGCAGCAGGTAGAAAAAATTATTACATCCACACCAGAAGTTAGCGCTTATTCGCGGCGCACCGGAACACAGATGGGATTTTTCATTACAGAACCAAACACGGGCGATTATGAAATTCAATTAAAAAGCAACAGAAATAAAACAACAGACGAAGTAATAAATGAGATTCGCAAAAGGATTGAAGCGTCGCAACCGGCACTGCGCGTGGATTTTGGCCAGGTGTTCAGTGATATGCTGGGCGACTTAATGACATCCGTTCAACCAATTGAAATTAAAATTTTTGGTGATGATCTTCAAAAAATTAAAGAGTTGTCAACGCAGGTTGGAAATGTAGTACAAAAAGTAAAAGGAACAGCAGATGTGTTCAATGGCATTACCATCGCCGGACCCTCAGTAACGGTTATTCCTGATTACAACCGGTTGGCGCAATTTGGAATTACACCTGCGAATCTTCAATATCAATTGCAAACCTCCCTGGAAGGAAATGTAGTTGGTAACATTTTTGAAAATAACCGGATATATGCGGTGCGGCTCGTTTATCCGGGAAGTAAAAAGATGAGTGTTGAAGATATTAAGAAATTACAAATCGCTTCTCCTGATGGAAAACTAAAACCAATCGGCGAATTAGCAGATGTACAAATTAGCGAAGGTGATGCCGAGATTCAACGTGAAAATTTGCAATCTATGGGTGTTGTTTCCGGACGGCTGGAAAACAGGGATCTTGGAAGTACCATGAAAGAAATTCGGCGTAAAATTTCTTTAGAAATTCGTTTGCCACAAGGCTATCATATTGAGTATGGTGGCTCTTACGCGCAGCAGCAGCAATCATTTACCGAGCTTTTAATGATCTTAATTGCCTCAAGCCTTCTGGTATTTGGAACCATTCTTTTTTTATTCAAAGATGTAAAAGTGGCGCTGGCTATTTTAATGATTTCTGTGCTCGGAATTTCGGGAAGTTATATCGCTTTGTTTGTAACCCACACCGCTTTGAATGTAGGAAGCTATACCGGGCTTATTATGATCGTCGGAATTATTGGTGAGAATTCCATTTTCACTTTTTTGCAGTTCAGGGAAAACCTGAGATTACAATCTGTAGATGAGTCAGTAGAATATGCAATCTCTACAAGGCTTCGGCCAAAATTAATGACGGCATTGGGAGCCATTATCGCGTTGATGCCACTGGCTTTGGGAATAGGAACCGGCGCTAAATTGCATCAGCCTCTTGCCATCGCTGTTATTGGTGGGTTTCTAATCGCAATTCCTTTGCTGCTGGTCGTCTTGCCTTCTGTTTTGCGGTTGTTGTTTAAAAATGTGAAGCGGAAAAATCAATTGCAGTAAACAAAGAAATACCAAGGATTTTCAATCTCTTATTTCACGAATATTTTGAGGCTTATTTATTTTAAATCTGTTTGTTATTGATGTGCTTGAATCCGGGTTTTGTTTCTTTGAAATTATTTTATCCGATTGTTCAGTCATTTTAAATTTGACGGGTTTTTAAATATCCTTTAATTATTTTTGAAGAATGATTCTTATTGTAGATGATTCCAGGGAAAATATAATTTCATTAAAAAAAGTTCTTGAAAAAAACAATTTTGAGGTAGATACCGCGTCGTCCGGTGAAGAGGCTTTAAAGAAAGTTCTCAAAAGGTCATATGTCCTGATAATCCTGGATGTACAGATGCCGGGAATGGATGGCTTTGAAGTAGCCGAAGCAATTTCAGGTTATAGTAAGGCTAAGGAAACCGCCATCATTTTTCTTTCTGCTGCCAGCAGCAATATAAAACTTATTACCCGAGGTTATTCTTCCGGAGGGCTGGATTATATCACCAAGCCGGTTGACGTGAATATTCTTTTGTTGAAAGTAAAAACGTTTTACCGCATCTATGAGCAAAGCCGTGCCTTGAATGAAATGCAAAATGCATTGTTGGAAGAAATAGAATTCAGAAAAGAAGCAGAACGTAAAAAAGATGAGTTTATCAGCATTGCGAGCCATGAATTAAAAACACCGTTAACAAGCATTAAGGGATACATCCAGCTATTGGAACGAAGTATTGATAAAGGAGATATTCCTACGGTCAAAAACCGGTTATATAAAGTACAGGATCACATTGAAAAATTAAACATCCTGGTGGCCGATCTGTTAGATATATCAAAAATAGAAAGTGGCAAATTGAAGTTTAATAAAAAATACTTTGCCATAGATCCTTTATTGGATAACATTATTGAAGTGATGCAGCAATCGCATCCGGATTTTAAAATTGTCAAAACTGAAAGTGTTTCGGAAAATGTTTTTGGAGATGAAATGCGCATTGAAC
>JBQCFI010000491.1:0-12197 GCA_051959325.1 Ginsengibacter sp.
AAGGAAAAAGAAATGGAAAATCAGTGATCAATTACAATGGCTTTGCTGGAAACCAGGTAGTAACCAACCAGGTAAAAATGGCAACAGGACCGGAATATGCGCAGATGATCAACGAAGTTTATGCATTAAATGGCTCTCCTGCTTTGTATTCAGATCCATCTTCTTATGGTACTACAGATTGGTATCATCTCATCTTAAGAAATGCTTTTGTTACCAATAATCAAATATCTGTAAATGGAGGAGGCGAGAAGTCCACCTATAATTTTTCTTTGGGTTATTATCACCAGGATGGATTGGTTAAGAAGAATGATTTTGATAAATATTCAATGCATGTTTCCAACGACTACCAGGTAACGGATTTTCTGAAGGTAGGAGTAAATACTACCGGAATTCTTAGTAATTCCAATGATGCTCCGGGAGGTATTTTCTCCGATTTGTTTAATGCGGCTCCAATTGTTCCTGTTTTCTATGCGGATGGAAGTTATGGCGATCCTGCAGACTACAATATTGCATCTTCAAACCAGAAAAATCCGCAGGAAACTATTGATTATATCAACCATACTACCAAAACATGGAAGCTGAACGGAAATGTTTATGCCGATGTTAAATTCCTTAAAAATTTTACCTTCCACAGCAGCATTGGCGGAGATTTTCAGCAGGCGGAGATAAAAGGGTATACCGCTTTTACTAATTATAATTATATACCTGTCTCATTAAGAAATACACATAGTGTATTAAGCTTTGAAAGAGATGAAACCCGCAACTGGATTCTTGAAAATACGTTGACTTTTGATAAAAGATTTGGAGATCATTCATTAAAAGTATTAGCGGGACAGGGTGCGCAACAATATGGATTCTATAAATTATACGGTAGTGTGCAGGATGTGCCGCCAGGTTCTTCTACGGAATACATCTCGTTGGGTAACTCATCTTCAGCAACAATTGCTGATCAGGGCTCATTAGATCGGGTTACTTCCTATTTCGGAAGAGTAAATTATTCATACCAGGATAAATATTTATTTACAGGCTCATTAAGAGCGGATGGTTCTTCAAAATTCAGCAGTACCTGGGGATATTTTCCCTCTGTAGGTATTGGGTGGATTATTACCAAAGAAAAGTTTTTTGAAAACCAGCATCTTTTCAATAATCTGAAATTAAGAGGAAGTTGGGGAAGAGTTGGTAATTTATCTGTACCCGCTAATCTTTCTATTTTAACCGCAAGCCAAACTCCTGCGCTGGTTTATGTAGGAGGTGATGGAAGTTCTGCTCCTGGCGCAAGTATTAATTCGGTAGTGCCGCCGACAACAACATGGGAAGTTGGAGAAGGAACAGATGTGGGCCTGGATGCAGCATTGATCAACAACAAGCTTAATGTAGAATTAGACTGGTATAATAAAAAGACTATCAATGCGATTTTTGCCATTCCGGTATTAGGTTCTGTAGGTACTGTTAGTGGAACAATCGTTGGAAACCAGGCTACTTTTCAAAACCAGGGATTTGAATTTTTGGTTACCTGGAAAGATGATATAAATAAAGACTGGAATTATTCCATCAGCGCTAACGGCGGTTATAATCAAAACAAAGTATTGAGTGTTTCTTCCGGTGGTAATCCTATTTATGACTTTTTAGGGGCGAATGTAATTACCCGCACGATGGTTGGGCAACCGATCGGGCAGTTTTTTGGCAGGGAAGTAGTAGGAATTTTTCAAAGTGCGGCAGATATAGCAAGCTATACAAACAAAAGCGGTGTTGTAATACAACCTACTGCAAAGCCCGGCGATTTTAAGTATAAAGATGAAAATGGCGATGGAGTAATTGATGATAAGGACCGAGTTCCTTTAGGCAATCCAAATCCGAAATTTGTATATGGATTTAATACAACATTCAACTATAAACGGTTTGATTTGACGCTGGATTTCCAGGGTGTAAGCGGCGTAAGCATTTATAACGGCAATTTTGCCCTTCGTTTCGGCGGCGAAAATTACACACAGGATTTTTATGACAAACGCTGGCATGGAGAAGGCACTTCAAATGTTTATCCATCAGTAAATGTTGCAGGTAACAATAGTATCACTAATTCATTTTTTGTAGAAGACGGCAGTTATTTCAGGGTTAGAAATGCACAGCTCGGTTATACAATTATTGGAAACAAACAGCATTCGCTTTTTTCCAATTTGCGGCTTTATGTAAATGCTCAAAATCCATTTACCTGGTTCAGTTACAGAGGTTTTACTCCTGAAGTTCAGGCTCAGGCGGGCTTAAGCGGATCCTCTTCCCCAACGAAAGCGGGTATAGATCAAAACGTATATCCGCTCTATGCAACCTACAATTTTGGCGTAAACCTCACCTTTTAATTCTAAAGCGATTATTATGAAAAGAAGCTATAATAAAACAAAAAAAATTACTGCCGCCTTGATATTACTAACAGGCATAGGATTTATTGGTTGCAAAAAGAATTTTCTGGAGATACCACCTCAGGCGCAAAAACCGGTTCAACAATTCTGGCAAACGCAGGCAGATGCGACTGCCGCGGTGAATGCCATGTATGCAAACACACGATCATGGACGTTTGTAGCTTTTGCCCCAATGGCAGTAGAAAGTATCGGATCGGATGATGCAGTAACCGGAAGCGATCCTACAGATGGCTCTGTTGCTTTCATAAGCCAGTTTGATAATTTTACCGTTACTTCCACCAATCGCGAATTACCAGACTTCTGGAATGGAATGTACCAGGAAATTAATTATTGCAACCAGGTAATAGACAACATTCCAAATATTGATATGGATGCTACTCTTCGCACCCGGTACATCGCTGAGGCAAAATTTTTAAGAGCCTATTCTTATTTCAGGCTGGTGCGCGCTTTTGGTGATGTTCCTTTACGGATGCATCTTCCAAAAGACGCCAGTGAATATAACCTGTCCCGTACCCCACAAGCCGATGTGTGGGCTGCTATCGAACAAGATCTGACAGATGCGGAAGCGGTGCTTCCGCCATCCTATTCCGGACCAGATGTAGGTAGGGCAACAAAAGGCGCTGCCCAGGCGCTTCATGCTAAAGTGGCCTTGTATGAGAAAAAGTGGGCGGATGTAGTAACTTATACACACAAGGTGATACAATCGGGTCTTTATTCACTTTTTCCTGATTTTGAAAAGCAATACAGGATACCAAACGAAAATAATTCAGAATCTATTTATGAAATTCAATGTACTTATCTTCCAAATAATTCTGCGGCTTCCAATTCTCAATATTGCCAGATTCAACAGCCGCGTGGCGGTTTTACCGGAAATGGCTGGGGTTACAATAACCCGACGCAGAACCTGGTAGATGCGTTTGAACCGGATGATCCCCGTTTGAATGGAACGATTCTTTTTAGAGGATCCACTTCCGCGGAAGGGGATTTAATTCCTCCTACCGCAGTGAATCCAATGTATAATTACAAATCGTACGTACCATTTCCAATTTATGTGAATGATAATAGCGGTAGCGATCAGAACGTAAGAGTGTTGCGCTATTCAGATGTTTTATTAATGAATGCAGAAGCAAATAACGAATTGGGAAATACTGCTCCGGCTTTGGCTGCATTGGAACAGGTTCGCAAAAGAGCCCGGGATTATGCGATAGCCAATGGCGCTCCTTCTACCACGTTGCCTCCTGTAACCACAACTGACCAGGCAGCACTTCGCAAAGCAATTTATCACGAAAGAAGGGTAGAACTGGCTATGGATTTCGACAGCCGCTATTTTGATGTGATCAGGCAGGGAAGGGGTGCAGAGGTGTTCGGTCCACTAGGCTGGAAAGCCAATAAAAATGAAGTGTGGCCAATACCTCAATCAGAAATTGATAATAGTTTTGGTGTGTTAACTCAAAATCCGGGATATTAATCCTAAAAAATATCATTATTATGAAAAAAATCAGAATTAAAAATATAGTTCTTTTAATGGCAGGAGGGCTACTCTTTTCGTCCTGTTATAAATCATTTGACCCTAATACTTATAAACCCACTTTTACTATCGGCGGTTATGCGTCTTCTGCAGAAGTGGGCAAGGGGCACCTGGTGGGCTATTGGGCATTTGATGGCAGTTATATCGATAGTGTTTCAAATACCGCTGCAACCGGTGTAAATACCGGATTTTCGAACGGATTTAAAGGAGAGGCTTTACAAGGATCGGCAAATGGTTATGCAATTTCCGATTTGCCGGCAGCAATTAAAAATGTAAAAAGTTTTACGATCGATTTTTGGATCAATACACCCCAAAACACAGCTGCTACAGCGCCCATCAGCATTTCTAATCTCAACGATTTTTGGGGATCTCTGGATATGTTTTATGAAAATGGCAGCACGGCGACAAGCGCGAATTTCAAAGTGCATTACGGCTGGCAACAGGCAAATAACTGGTTCACAACAGCCTTTTTATCTAATCCATGGAATGCATGGCAAAATATAGCACTTACTTATGATGCCGGCAGTTCTACCTTCAATCTTTACCAGGGTGGCTCTTTGGTCAAGGGTGGCACATTGACTGTAGATGGCTTGGGTAACGCTGCTTTTCCTGCCGGAGCAACCAAGATCATATTTGGTACATTGCAATTTCAGGCTACTCCGAGCCTTGGAACTGCCGGAGGAGCACAGGGATGGGCCGGATATTTGACCGGACAGTTGGATGAAGTAAGAATTTATGATGTAGCGCTTTCAGCTTCTGATCTAAAAGCCTTGATTATTCTACAGGGTAAAGGAAAATAAAGCAATGAATTTCTTTAATATTTATAATCGTGTAAACATGAAACAACTTCTTTCAATAATACTCATTAGTTCAGCATTATTTTTCATGAATAGCTGCAAGAAAACGGATAGCGGCACAGGCATCAGCGTGAATGCGACAGCTCCTAAAATAACAACCGGTGATACTTCGCGCACGGCAGGCAACAATGTAAACGTTGGAGGAAATATCACCAGTGACGGCGGATCAATTGTAACAGAAGCAGGCATTGTTTATGGCACGGCTCCAGGGGTGGATACTTCTAAAAACAAAATTGCAGCCTATCCGATCTCAGGCCCTTATTCCATTACCTTAAAAGGATTGCAATTGCTTACTACTTATTATTACAAAGCTTATGCGATTAACAGTAAAGGAATAACTTATGGTGAAGAAAAATCTTTCAAATTACCGGTTATGGGCTACAGCACTTCATCACAGGTAGCTGCTGCAAATTTAAAAGCATATTGGGCTTTTGATGGCGGATATATTGATAGTGTTTCCGGCACTGTCGGAACACCGGTTCACAGTTCTTCTATCAGTTTTGTAACGGGTAAAAAAGGCAAGGCAGTTGAAGTGACAAGTCCGGGATATATTAATTCTAATCTTGGTGACGCGATTGCAGGAATGCAGAATTTAACCTGTGTCATGTGGATAAACCATCCAGCTACTATAGATCCGGCGGGTTCGAAATTTACTTACTTTCCCTTTTCACTCAACGACGCGGGTTTTTCCTGGGAAAATACCAAATTCTTCGCCTTATTTAATAATGCCGACAATGCTTCAAATTCATATGGCAAAGTAGGGTTAAACGATCAATGGTTTGATATAGGCCAAAAGTGGCCAAAAATGCTTGATGGCAACTGGCATCAATTGGCCATTTCATTCAGCGGCACTTCAGGAACATTAAAGGTTTATGGGGATGGCGCACTCATTGGAACTTCGGCGTTTAAACCACAAACTGATTTTGGCACGGTAACCAGTTTCACGCTTGGAGGCCCTGATGATTTTGAAAATGCTGCAAATGGCTGGATGAATTCCCTCAGCGGCGATCTTGATGAGTTTAAAGTGTTCAATAAAGAACTATCTCAGGACGATATTACCGCTCTATATACTTTGCAGTCTCTTGGAATGTAAAGCGGATGATTAATAATTCAATACAGGTACAGTATGCTTCCCGATAGCAATTTCAACTGTACCTTTATTTTTTTTTAATCGTTTCAAACCATTTTATTAAATGCCTAAATCTGAAAATCATCAACACGCTTTTGCCATTTCTCTTTGCTGGCTGGTATTTTTGCTTGTTGGTTTTTCAGCGTGCAAAAAAACTCCTTCTACACCCACACCTCCTCCTCCGCAGCCGCCTTCATCTACCACTTTTCAGATTCAAAGACAAACAATCAATTCCCAAACATTTAATTCCTCAAAAACTGTTTTTGGGATCAATGCTAACCCTGTAATTCAAATTTCATTTTCAGATAAAGTAGATAAAAATTCTTTGGCGTCTGCAATAAGTTATACAAACAAGAGCAATAGTAATTCAAATGTTCCATTTTCGATTTCTTATAAAAATAATGACAGCACCGTAATTATTGTGCCTTCAAAAGCCATTACTTTTCTCAATCAATATTCCTTCTCAATCAGCACTTTGGCAAAATCAGCATCAGACAAAACTTTATCAAACAGGTCTGATCTTATTTTTGTTACACAAATAGATTCAACCGCTAAGTTTCCCCAAATATCTGATTCAGCCCTGCTGGATTTAGTAGAAAAACAAAGTTTTAAATATTTCTGGGACTTTGGGCATCCGGTAAGTGGAATGGCGCGGGAACGTAGTAATGGGGATAACGAAACTGTTACTACTGCTGGAACCGGATTTGGCATTATGGCAATGATTGCAGCCGTTCATCGTGGTTTTATTAGCCGCCAGGATGCGGTAAATCGTATCAGTACCATTACCGATTTTTTATTAACTAAATGTGAGCGCTGGCATGGTGCTTTTGCTCATTGGGTAAACGGGAGCACCGGCGCAACGATTCCTTTTGGAAAAAACACCGGCGCAGATATTGTTGAAACTTCGTTTCTGGTTCAGGGCCTGCTTACTGCACGCCAATATTTCGATAACAACAATGCAAATGAAATAGCGCTGCGCGACAGCATCAATTCAATCTGGAAAGCTGTGGATTGGAAATGGTTTACACAAAATGGCAATACACAGAGCTTGTACTGGCAATACAATCCTTCTTATTCGAATACATCCGACATCTGGAGCATCCCGGTTACTGGTTGGAATGAAGCTTTGATCACTTATATTCTTGGCGCATCATCCCCGGATCATGCTATTTCTAAAAGTATTTATGACAACGGATGGGCGCGCAATGGAGCAATAAAAAATGGCAATTCCTATTATAACATTCTTTTGCCATTAGGTCCAAATTTGGGCGGTCCGTTATTTTTTGCGCATTATTCTTTTCTTGGTTTAAATCCCAATCAGCTTTCCGATCAATATGCTAATTATTGGGATCAAAATGCGGCTCATTCAAAAATCAATTATCAATATTGTGTTTTTAATCCCAATCAATTTTACGGCTACAGCAACCTTTGCTGGGGGCTGACTGCCAGCGATGATAACAAAGGATATGATGCACATTCACCTACAAATGATGATGGTGTGATCAGCCCTACTGCTGCAATTTCATCCATTCCTTACACACCAACGGAATCCATGAACGCGATTAGATTTTTTTACTATAAACTTGGCGATAAATTATGGAGCGATTACGGCTTTGTTGATGCTTTTAATTTAAGCCAATTGTGGTTTGCAAACTCTTTTCTTGCGATAGACCAGGGACCACAAATTGTGATGATAGAAAATTACAGAAGCGGATTGCTTTGGAATTTATTTATGAGCTGCCCGGAAGTGAAGCAAGGTTTGAAGGCACTTGGTTTTAGTAGTCCCTATCTTTAGTTTTGTTAAGACAGTAATAAGGTTGAACTCAAGCAGATTGAAACGTATTACTCAGGTCAATAAGGTCCGCGAAAACGGCCATTAAAAATTCAAGATTTAACCAGCAAATAAACAAATATCCCACATTTCCATTCTGTTTATTTCATAATCACCATTCCTATTTCCTTTGTAAGCTGAATCTCCATAGTTTTCAGATGGCTGTGCGTTTGTATCAACAGCATTTGCCGGTCAGCAGAAGTTGTTTTTCCTAATTCTTCCGCATTCAACCCGATCAGTTTTTTTATTTTTTTCAATTCAAGATAACGAAGGGTGGATGCAATATCGGTTTTATAATTATCTTCTCTTTTTGGCACTTTCATTTCATATTTGGCTTCCCAGCCATCACTCACTTCATAGGGAAATTCAATCAGGTTCGTTACTGCATTGCTCATTTGCAAATCTTCCGAGTACAAAAAACTTTTGGCGGTTGGTTCCAGTTTTTCTTCATACCAGGTTTTATAATTTGCTACTATTTTTCTCAGCATTTCATCTTCTATTGTATCATCTTCCATAAAATCATACAACAAATAATCAGCAACTTTTTTGCGGTCTTCCCATTCATTCAAACCAAATTCAAGCAGGCATCTTACCAATGACCGCTCATGATATATTTCGTCTTTTAAAAGGTCAATTGATTCCGGATCTGACTGTGAAACTCCAGGAATTTCACTTCCTTTTTCCTGGAATATTTTTTCTGTCTGAAACGTTTTCTTTTCTTCTTTGCTAAACTTTTCCCTTAAAAATTTATTGACAAGATTGTGCAAGCCGCCTTCGTCAATTTTTAAAATCTCAGCGGTTTTGCGGATATAATCTTCCTGTTTGGTGAAATCTTCGGCCTTATTAATTTTTGAAATCGACTCTGCGATCGTGTTTACAACCTGCGATTTTTTATTGGTATCATTTCCAGCTTCTGACAGATAAAATTCGAGTTGGAATAGAATAAAATCCTTTTTATTTTCCTGGATAAAGTTGGTAAAAGCAGCTGCGCCATATTTATTTACATAGCTATCCGGATCTTCATTATCAGGAAGCAGCGCGAGCTGCACATTCAATCCTTCTTCCAGCGCCAGATCAAGGCCGCGCATGGCTGCTTTCACTCCGGCTGCATCTCCATCATACAAAATCGTGAGATTGGAAGTGTATTTTTTTATCAATCGCAACTGATCCGGCGTGAGCGAAGTTCCACCACTGGCGACCACGTTTTCTATTCCTGCCTGGTGAAGCGAAACGACGTCCGTGTATCCTTCTACCAGCAGGCATTCATCGTTTTTGTCGATCGCCTGCCGCGCAAACCAGGAGCCGTATAAAATTTTGCTCTTTACATAAATCTCGTTCTCGGGTGTGTTGATGTATTTTGGTGCTTTATCATTTTTGCGGATAAGACGCGCACCAAATCCGGTAACTTTTCCGGATTGATTGTGAATGGGAAAAATAACGCGTCCCCGATAATTGTCCTGCAAACCAGTTTCTCTTTCAACAACCAAACCAGCTTTTTTTAAAAGGTCTTTATTAAACTGTTTTGCGATGGCGGCTTTCGCAAAAGCATCACGGGCGTCAGGATTATATCCTAATTCAAATTTTTTGATCGTTTCTTCCCTAAAGCCTCTTTCTTTCAAATAACTCATTCCGACATTCAGTCCTTCTTCAGAATTGAATAAAGTATCAGAAAAGAATTGTTGAGCAAATTTGTTGATGATATAAAGGCTGTCAGCAGTTTGTTGTTGTAGTTTAAATTCAGGGCTTGTTTCCTGCTCCTGAATTTCTACATTGTATTTTGCTGCCAGCCATTTCAGCGCTTCTACATAGCTGTATTTTTCATGCTCCATCAAAAAACTGATGGCATTACCACTTTTGCCACAACCAAAACATTTGTAGATCTCTTTGGATGGTGAAACCGTAAAAGAAGGAGATTTTTCATTGTGAAAAGGGCACAATCCGATATAATTTGTACCTCTTTTTCTCAGTTTTACAAATGAATTGACGATCTCTATAATATCAATCCTGCTTACGATCTGTTGAATGGTTTCCTGCGGTATCATATTTCCTTCACTTTTATATAACCAATTGAAGCTGATTCAATTAATAGGTCCAGATGAGCGAAATAATAGCGAGGATCACGGAAATAATTGTGGTAACGACCATTGTGGCTACGAAATTTTTCATCGAAATAATTTTCATGACTGTTGTTTTTTGTTTATAAATCGGTACAAAGAAAATGGTTTTATTTGAGTCGTGTAAAGTTATAAATATCCTGCCGCTTTTATGGTAAAAAGAGATTAAAGTATTGGTCAACGTTGATGAAAAAATGAGATTTCTATTATTTCTTTTTCTTTGGATGTGGAAAATTTATTGAGTGAAATTTAATTGCTCAAATTTTTCTTCTCCAACAAACAAAGAAAAAAGCCCGATTTTTATTTTAACGTGAATTCGATATGACAATGTTTTAATTTTATTTTATACCATCCCTTCGGGATTTAATTAATAACAAATCGGTTTCTACAATAATTACAGCCTTTCAGGCTTTAAACCCAATACACCATCGCGCTGATGAAAATTATTATAGCATTATTTAAGTGTAAAAACTCTCGAAGGAGTGACATGTTTTCTTATATCGAACTCGCGTTATTTTAGTAATCTTCATACGGCAAATAAAAATGAAATTTTGTTTTGCCCAAAAAACACGAACATCTATTTTTCCGTTAATGAAAGCACATTGCCATCGGGATCTTTAAACCACGCAACTTTTGAACCGTTTGGAGCAGTCCAAACGCCCAAATGATCTTGTTGTAAAAAGCCGTACTTCTCGCAAAAGATGTTTTTGCTGTTTAATGATTTTATCGTTGAAACAATATCGTCAATATCCCACCCTAAAACCGTAAATGGCTGTGGTTTGAATTCCTGCACAATCGCAATTCGTAGTACCGTTTCATTTGCCTGGAATTCCAGGGCAAAGCGGTCTTCTGATAAAAACTTTAATCCCAGAATATTGTTGTAAAAAGCTTTTGCTTCACCCGGTTTTGTGGTCGCCACGAAGGCTTTTAGTTTTTTATCTGCAAGCATTTTGAAGTTGTTTAAAGTTGAATCAAAATCAACAGAATGATCATACAAATGGGCATTAATTAAATGCATTCGCCGGTCTGAAATTTACCGGCAATCCCGTATTGTCTTTATAAAATTCGCGCATGTCCTTCAACTGCTGTAACAATTTTTTTAGCTGGTCTTCATATCCGTCGCGCACTTTATAACCGAGTTGCAGGTCAATGAGATTATCCATTTCGTCGGGATCTTTTTCCAGGTCATACATTTCCCATTCGTTGATGGTATAAAAGCTGATGAGCTTATATTTTTCGGTTCGGATACCATAATGCGGCACTACCCAATGAGGCGCCTGGAACTCGTAATAATGGTAATACATCGAATTACTCCAGGGAAAAGAGGAAGTGTTTGGAAGTTTGTTTTCAAAAACCGGCATCAGGCTTTTGCCTTGCATATCTTGTGGGACGGCCAATCCGGCCATATCGAGAATGGTTGGTGCATTATCAATGCTTTCTACCCAGGTATCGGTGGTGCTTCCCGGCTTTATCAATCCTGGATACCGGATCATCCACGGAACCCTGAGTGCCTGTTCGTACATGAATCTTTTATCGAACCATCCATGATCGCCAAGGAAAAAGCCGTGGTCACCGGTGAATACAACGATGGTATTATCTGCCAGCCCGCTTTTGTCCAAAAAATCAAGCAAAAGCCCGATATTGTCATCCTGTGATTTTAGCGTTCCAAAAAAATGACGCATGAAAGTCTGGTAATTCCATTGTTTCCTTTGCCTGCCCGACAAATCCGCGGGAGGGTCAAAATCTTTCATATCCTCAATCGCCATGTGACAAATTTTGGCCGCCGACGAGCGCGTTTTATAATCGTCCCAAAAGGTCCCAGGTTCGGCAAAACGCCGGTGGTCGTAAATATGCTCATACTTGTGTGGCGGATCAAAAGGCCGGTGATCATTAAAAAATTGCATCGCCATAAAAAACGGTTTCTTCCTGGATTGCAAATCTCTCATCCAGTTGATTGCCTTATTGGTAAAAATATCCGTACCATAACCTTCATAAGTTCTGTTTTCTATTTTGGTACTTCCGAAAGACGGGTTTTCAAAAAAACCGGTAGATTGGTAATACGGACCTCCGGCACCTTTTTTATACACAAACCAATCAAAACCCACTTCTCCCGGGTTCGCTGGCAAATGCCATTTACCCACGACGGCAGTATTGTAACCGTTGTCTTTTAAAATATGAGCAATATTTTCCTGTTTGGGATCAAAAGTGCTGGCCGGTTGCCCGTTCGACGCGAGCTCATAATTGGAAAACATGCCATTGAGATGATTGTATTTGCCCGTAAGCAACGTAGCGCGACTTGGCGCACAAAGGGCGTTGTTGCAAAA
>JBQCFI010000492.1:0-41174 GCA_051959325.1 Ginsengibacter sp.
AAATGAAAACCAAAGGCTTTGTACCACCATTAGTATATTCCATGGAAATGATGATATCTCCCTGGGTTCTACCACCTCCATTTGGCTTGCTGCTTAAAGGAGTTCCGGTAAAACTTCCATCCGTATTTTCTGTAACCGTGCCTTGTAAAAATTCAAAATCAATATAGCTGGTTCCATTAGTAGATAAACGATCTCCTGCAATAAAAGCCCATTGATTGTTACTGGCATCACGAGCTACATGATACAGGGCATTGTTAATGTCATTCTTATCGGGGGCACTGCTTGAAGTCCAATGTAAATTTGCTATATAGTCATTGAATTTGCTGCCTGTGGTAAAAATATCATCGGTTGCTGAATTATAAGGGTCGGTTTTTCTACCAGTCGTTGCAGGGTTAATGGCATTTGCGGAACCATCAAAAACTGAGCCGCCTGAACCACCTGGTCCCGGGAACCAGTCGCCAATGTTAGCGGTGGGTGTATTTGCTTTTAAGCCTCCATCAATAGCAAAACCACCAGTTGGAGTGAGTACGGGAGCTACCTGGGCAAACGTTATTTGAAAACTAAGTAAAATAAATAACAGAAAAAGATGCTTCATTATTCTTATGCCACTTAGAAAGAACGTTTTGCTTTTGCGGACAAGTTTGTCCCCTTCGTAAATGTTGATAAACTGTTTCATAATTTGTAAATTAAAAATGTGAAATAAATGATTGAATAACAGTAGTTATTTTCTGGTTTACAGAAGCGGAGGAGAATGATCGCGATAAGGTGTCTTAATACAGCATTGCATCTGGCCTGCAAATGAACAACCATTTGCATAAGATGAGAGATACAGAATTAGATTCAAATCTGCCGTTTTCATTTTTCAAGTTGTTATAATTACTTTTTAAAATGGCAATTTGATATCGGATGATTATTGGTTTTTTATAGTGAACTTTTTGTCAGGTAGTTTTAAAGAGGATTAAGTGTTTACACTATTTGCTTATTTTTATTCATTCTTAAAGGTCTGGCACAGGTATTAGTTTTTTGAAGATATTCTAATGAGAAAGAGGCGAGAGTATTTCCGGCTGAGCAGTACTATGAGACAAGACAGAATTCAGTCTTTGCAGCTATACAATAAAGATTAGAGAGGATAACAAACGGATAGGATTTTAAGGTTGTAACGAGGACTAGGGGGTTCTAAATTTTCTTGGTAGTTGCGGGGTTGGCAGACAAAAATAGAATAAATTCTGAATATAGGAAAATATTTTCTAAACACTTACGAAAATTTTTTTGGTTAATAAGCAGGCTGAAACAGAGACTGGGTCGTTCAGGCATTTTTGCTCTGATACTTAAAATTTGAAAACGTTCACTGTTCTTTAAGTTAAAAGAGATTGTACATTTACAATCCCGATCAGGTAGATGCCTGTCGTAAAAGAATTTTATAAATACATTCTTATGAAAAAATTGTCACTTTTAGTGTTACTGTTTGTTTTTTCTGCAATCGTTATCCGGGTGAACGCTCAATCGACCGGTTCAAAAAAAGAAAACGAAAAATGGTTCAAGCAAAAGGCATGGCTTAATGGTTTAAAATTGCAACCTCATCGTTCGACCGACGTGCAGGAATTTGCGCGGCAATATCACGCGAATAAAAAATATTGGGATGAGGCGTTTGCTTTTTTAAAGGATCATGATCTGTCTAAACTGGCGCCTGGCAAATACCCGATTGACGGGGACAATGTGTATGCGTCAGTTACAGAAGACCCAACCAAAGATTATGACAAGACAGCCTGGGAATCGCACCGCAAATACGTTGATCTTCAATATGTGATTTCAGGTGAAGAGAAAATTGGCGTGTCGCCGGTTGCAGATGTAAAAGTTACCGAACCTTATAACGAGCAAAAAGATGTAGCCCATTATAGTGGTGAGGGCAAAATTTATGATGCAAGGCCCGGCACCTTTTTCCTGTTCTTTCCCGGTACTGCACACAGGCCCAACATTACTACCGTTGGAAACAAAGCAGATAAGAAAATAGTGATCAAAATTAAAAGTGCATAAAGGCATTTGGCATAGAAGTGACACCTTTTTAAAAGGTGTCACTTCTCAGAAACTTTAAGATTTAAAAAAATCTTTCCATGTTCATAAGCATCAGGAATGATTCTCCGAAAGCAGGTATTGAAGCAGGAAAGAGAGCTGCTTCTCTCATCCGGCAGGCCATTGAATCAAAAGGGAATGCAACGATCATACTGGCAACGGGGTCCAGCCAATTTGGAACGTTGAACCAATTAACCGAAGAAGAAGGAATTGATTGGAGTAAGGTTACCATGTTTCATTTAGATGAATACATTGGTTTGCCGGTTTCTCATAAAGCAAGCTTTAGGAATTATTTGAAGGAAAGGTTTATTGAAAAAGTACCGCCATTAAAAAGGGTGAATTTGATCAACGGCGAAGCAGATCCGGCACAGGAATGCCAGCGCCTGGAAAAGCTCATTTCGGAATCACCGGTTGATGTTGCTTTGGTAGGAATTGGCGAAAACGGGCATTTGGCGTTTAATGATCCTCCGGCGGATTTTGAAACTGACCGCGCTTATTTGGTGGTAAAGCTGGATGAACAATGCCGGCAGCAACAGGTAAATGAAGGTTGGTTCAGTTCAATAGATGAAGTGCCAACACAGGCAATCAGTATGTCTGTAAAACAGATCATGCTATCGAGACAGATCGTTTGTACGGTTCCGGGAACGAGGAAAGCGAAAGCAGTGAAAAATACTTTAGAGAGGCGCGTGTCAAACTGTTATCCTGCAAGCATTTTGCAAAATCATCCCAATTGCTATTTATTTCTTGATAATGAATCCGCGTCTTTATTGAATGACCGGTTAACCTGACAAGTGCATCACTTATGAGAAAACTGAAAATCATAAATGGAAGAATTATCACACCTGGAAAGATAATAGAAAAGGGAAGTGTGCTTGTTTCAGATGGTCTTATTACAGCAATCAGTGATAAAAAGATCAGTTCAAAAGCACATGTGATCGTGGATGCAGAAGGCAATTTCATTTCTCCCGGTTTCATAGATATCCATGTTCATGGCGGCGGAGGCAGTGATTTTATGGATGGCACGATTCGCGATTTTCTAACCATTGCCGAGACGCATTTGCAATATGGAACTACCGCTCTTGTGCCCACAACGCTTACCGCTGAAAAGGAAAACCTGTTACACATTCTTGATATTTACAGAAAAGCATCAAAGCAAAATGTAAAAGGCGCTCAATTTTTAGGGATGCACATTGAAGGCCCTTATTTTGCGATGAGCCAGAAAGGCGCACAGGATGCGCGTTACATTCGAAAACCGGATAAAAAAGAATATAGCGAGATCATAAAAAAGGCAGGTGACATTATTGTGAGATGGAGCGCCGCACCTGAGTTGAAAGGCGCTTTGGATTTTGCTAAATATCTGAAAGCACATAATATTTTACCGGCCATTGCTCACACAGACGCTATTTATGAAGATGTGGTAAAAGCTTTTGAAAGTGGTTATACGCTTGCCACTCATTTTTATTCTGCCATGTCAGGAGTAACGCGGCGAAATTCTTTCCGGTATGCCGGAGTGATAGAAAGTGTTTATTTGATGGACGACATTGATGTGGAAGTGATTGCCGATGGGGTTCATTTACCTGCGCCATTATTAAAGCTGGTCTATAAAATAAAAGGAAGCGAAAGAATTGCGTTGATCACTGATGCGATGCGGGCCGCGGGTACCCAAAGCCACGAAAGTATTTTGGGTTCCAGGGAAAACGGCCTGAAGGTAATTGTAGAAGATGGTGTAGCCAAACTGCCGGATCGTACTTCGTTTGCCGGAAGTGTAGCGACTACAAACAGGCTGGTAAGAACAATGATCGGGATAGCAAATGTTCCGCTGGTTGCAGCAGTGACGATGATGACCTTGACCCCTGCACGGATCATGAAAATTGACAAGCAGAAAGGATCAATAGCTGAGGGAAAAGACGCCGATTTGCTGATATTTGATAACGACGTCAATATCAAAACTGCTATTGTCAAAGGAGAGATACTATACAACCAGTTGTAACGTGGAGAAGGAAAGAATTTATAACTGCGGCAATTCGTATCTCCAGGAAACATTGAAAGAATGTGGTTCGTGAGTCGCGCACCATGGCAAGAATAGCCGGAGTTGACGGAGGCATTGGCAGCGCTTTGCAATATCACAGGGTTTCAAGCGTTTAATGAGTTTCAAGTTAAATCTCTAAAAATATTATCATGAAAAACTCTCTTTTCAAATTGCTTCTGGCGCTTGTAGTAATCTTAGTACTAATTTCTTCATGTAATGGCCCACGTAACACAGAAGGTGCCGGACATGGCCGGGGTGTTAATAACAGTCATTATAGAGGATATTAATTGTTGATACTGATTCTGCGCTCTGTGTTCACAAATCAAATGCAGCAAAAAAACAAATAATGCTTTTTCTTATTCTGCTTATTCGATTATAAGAATTCTAACGCTCGTACAAAAGTTTTTTTGCAATAATAATCATCCTTGGTGACCTTTTTACATCATAATGGTTGAAATTATAATCGCCAAACACTTCCTGCACCTGCATTTGCTGGTAAGAAAGCATATCGGTAAAATCGCCGAGAGAAAATTTTGCCACCTTTTCAAGATATTCCAATGGCTCTGGTAGATTGTCATCTTCTACAATGATCTTTTTAAAAAAATGAGTTTCGTCAAACCATTTGGTAATGTAAAAAGTTACCCCATCAATTTCTATTTCTGACTGGTGCATTAAATGATCTTCTGCGTAGTGAACATTCAAATAATCTATCACAAAAATGCCGTGCGGTTTCAACGATTGTGAAACAGTTCTGATTGCGTTATCATGTTCCCTTCTTGTTCTGAAATATCCAAAGCTGGTAAAAAAATTAAACGCATAATCAAAATAATTGATCCAAAAAGGCAGGCGCATATCATGCAAATAAAAATGCAGATTTGCAGTCTCTTTTTGTTTTGCTCTTTTGATGGGTTCTTCAGAAATGTCGATGCCGGTTACATCAAAACCTCTGGAGGCAAGTTGTACGGAATGACGGCCTCTTCCACAGGCAATATCCAACATATAGGAATGTGGTGGTGGGTTTAAATAATCAATTAATTTATTAATAAAATCAGCAGCTTCTTTCTTATCTCTTTTAAAATACAACAAATAATAATAAGGCGAATTAAACCAATCTTTAAACCATGAGTGAGCTTCCGTCATATTTGTAGTTGTTTGGGCAAAGGTAAAAGGGAATCTTGTAGAAATGTTTAGAAGGTTGAGAAGGTTTAGAGGGTTAGAAGTTTTAGAAGACCATTTGCAAATTCACTATTTAGGCAATTAAATAAATCAGTTAAATTTGCATCCAATAAAATAATTACGTTGGCACTGATAAAAAGTATTTCCGGAATAAGAGGAACCATAGGTGAAAATCCGGGAGAAAATCTGACACCTTTAGATATTGTAAAATTTACCGCTGCTTTCGCCACTTCACTGAGTGAAGATTCAAAAAACAAAACTATTGTAATTGGCCGCGATGGAAGGATCAGTGGAAAAATGGTAAGCGCCCTTTGTGCCAATACCTTGATGGCATGCGGCTTTGACGTGATTGACCTTGGACTAACTACTACTCCAACGGTGGAAATTGCGGTGAAGGAAGAAGGCGCTGCCGGAGGTATTATTCTTACCGCAAGCCATAACCCAAAGGAATGGAACGCATTGAAACTGCTGAATAAGAACGGCGAATTCTTAAATGCAGAAGCAGGAGAAAAGGTGCTTTCTTATGCTGAAAAAGAGCAATTTCATTTTGTATCTGTTGATAAAACAGGAACTTATCAAGCTGATGATTCTTATTTACAAAAACACATAGAAGCGGTAGTAAACTACGATCTGGTAGATGTGGAAGCAATCAAAAAAGCAAAGTTTAAAATTGTGCTGGATCCGATAAATAGTTCCGGTGCTGTTTATATTCCTGCTTTATTAAAGGCGCTGGGAGTAAAGGAAGTGATTGTGATCAATGACGAAGTGAACGGAAAATTTGAGCACAATCCGGAACCGCTTCCAAAAAACTTAACCGCATTGAGCAGCGAAGTTGTAAAACAGAAAGCTTCCCTGGGAATAGCGGTGGATCCTGATGTGGACAGGCTTTGCTTCGTTTGTGAAGATGGAAGCATGTTTGGTGAAGAATATACTTTGGTGGCTGTAGCCGATTATGTTTTGTCGAACAGAAAAGGAAATACGGTGAGTAATATGTCCTCTACCAAATCACTGAAAGAGATCACACACAAGCATGGCGGAGAATATTTTCCTTCGCCAGTGGGTGAAGTAAATGTCGTAAACAAAATGAAAGAAGTGGATGCGGTAATTGGTGGTGAAGGCAACGGTGGCATCATTGTTCCTGATTTTCACTATGGCCGTGATGCACTGATCGGTATTGGTTTGTTTCTTTCGCACCTGGCACATTCGCATAAAAGTATCAAACAATTCAGAAGCAATTATCCGGATTATTTTATTTCAAAAAATAAAATAACCCTCGAAAAGAATGTGGATGTGGAAGATATTTTTCAAAAAATAAAAGATAAATACAAGAACAATCCTATCAATACAGAAGATGGATTGAAAATAGAATTTGGTAATGATTGGGTTCACCTGAGAACGAGTAATACGGAGCCAATTCTGAGAATTTATTCTGAAAGTAATTTTGAAACAACCGCCGAAAATATTGCCAAGAAGATCATGAAAGATATTCATGAGGTCATGAACTGAAGTTAAAGATGTGAGGTCATTTACGATGTCTGATCTATGATCTTTGATTTTGCATTAACCTTAGTGAAGGCAGATGTTCTTTAAAGAAACCTTACTACCTTATCCTGGTGAACTCAGAATAGATTCTTTCACAAGCTTTTAAATTTAAGTATGATAAGAGGTAAAAGATTTCAAATTCAGATGCGGTAAATGAACAAATAATCAGTATTCTTAATTACCAAAGATTCTTTCCCAAAAAGTAGAAAAATCTCGTAATTCTTAACTAGTGAAATTTTTAAGATTCGTGTAATTCGGGTAATTCCCGGCAAAAAAAAACGATTAATTAAATAAATAAAAGTGCAGAGACTTTATTTTGATAATGCAGCGACCACACCGTTAGATCCGGAAGTGTTTGAAGTGATGAAACCTTTTTTTACTGAAAAATTTGGCAATCCTTCTTCTATTTATTCGTATGGCAGGGAAACGCGTATGGCAATTGAAAATGCCAGGAAATCTGTAGCGAAAATTTTAAATGCACATCCGGCAGAAATATTTTTTACCAGCGGCGGCACAGAAAGTACCAATACTGCCATTAATGCTGCTGTGTGTGACCTCGGCTGCAAACATATCATCACTTCGCCGCTCGAACATCATGCTACGCTGCACTGTGTAGAGCATCTTGCGAAAGATTGTGCAGTAAAGTTATCTTATGTAAAAGTATTACCGGATGGGCAGATCGATTATGATGACCTTGAAAATTTATTAAAAGAAAGTAAGGAAAAGTGCCTGGTTACATTGATGCATGCAAATAATGAAATCGGCACGATGACCGATATTGAAAGGGTAGGAGAACTTTGTAAAGAATATGGCGCGATTTATAATGCAGATACCGTACAGACTGTTGGGCATTTTCCGATAGATCTAAGGAAACTTTCTGTGCATTTTATTAATGCCGCAGGGCATAAATTTCACGGGCCAAAAGGAGTCGGCATGCTCTACATTAATGAGGAGATAAAAATTCATCCTTTCGTAAATGGCGGCAGCCAGGAACGTGGAATGCGTGCCGGAACTGAAAATATTTATGGGATAGTAGGATTTGCAAAGGCTTTGGAACTGGCCGTTGCGAATATTGAAACTGAAAGTGCACATATCAGGGAAGTGAGAAATTATATGATGGAAAGTTTGCAGAAAAACATTCCCGCAGTTCACTTCAATGGTGATCCGGAAGGGAGATCTCTTTATACTGTACTCAGTGTGGCATTTCCAAAAACAGATAAATCTGAAATGCTGCTTTTCAATCTTGATATCAATAACATTTGCGCAAGCGGAGGACGCGCATGTACCTCTGGTGTAGAAACAGGAAGCCACGTTATCCGCGCCATCACAAATGATCCCAACCAGGTGACCGTGCGTTTCTCTTTTAGCAAATACAATACAAAAGAAGAAGTGGACGTAGTAGTTGACAAGTTGAAGGGATTAATTTAACTGGTGTGGCCGGCATAATACGATCTAATTCCGCACCTACCGGAAACATAGTCCGTTGGAGTATTTATCAAATAATAAAGTGGTATAACCATATTATCAAAAAGAATTCCACCAAATTCTGACCTGTAATCTTATAACTATTCCGGGAAGAAGGTAATAACATGCTGCTTAAATACACAGATATGGTGTGTACTAAGGTGAATAAGGTTTGAAAGCATATATGATATCTAATATAAACCTACATCCGGGATTTAAACCTTAATAACAGGCTAAACCTCAAGTTAAACGACCTTATTATAAAAAATAAACAGGAAAATTGAATCTGTATCCTGTTTCATAAGACATAAAGCCACGCAAATTACGAATCAGCATTATTTCTTTCTCTACTGGTTTCGCACCAATAATTTAATAATAAAATAATTCAATCAACTTACAACCCATTGTAAAACGACCGCGTTCTATTGATTTTCAAATCGCGCAGGAGCGGGGATTTGGGACTGATGTTGATGCTGAAATAACGGTAAATTCCGAGTGGAGTTATATTAATGGACATTTGCCAGCAATGGAGATCCCGGGAGATGGACATGGATAGCGGATTTAATTGTCCGAGCGTCACGTTATAATATCCATTGACCGCCATTTGCCATTTGGGTGTAATATTTAAAGTGCCGCTGAAATTCAGATTCTGAGAAAAATTATTTGTAAAACCAATTCCCTTGATAAATTGTTTGGAATAGGCAAGCGAATAAGAAAGATTGATGGACCAGGGAATATTAAAATCAGCATATTCGCCGGGATTGTTGCGGATATAAGCCATATCGGCATTGTATTCATCCGGCGTATAACCTGCTATCGGAGGGTTTTCTCCTGGTTTTACCCCCGCTTCTTCTCCTGTCTTTTTATTTCCTCCTTTAAAAGAACTTGACAAAGAAATATTGGCATTTTGCATTCGCCCAAGTGAAATTGGTTTGGTTTTCCATACCAAAATATTCGTATCTCTACCCTGCGCATTTACTTCATAAGGATCAAAACTGGCGCTGGTCGTAAAATTGACCTTATTAAATAAATTGGTAGAGGCTACAGCACTTATATTTGAAAAATTACGGAAGTCAACCGGGAAAAAATTATAACTTCCATTGATACTGAATGCATCGAGGATCGAAATTTTCTTTATGGCATTTTGCCCAGTATCTTTTTTATTCCTCACTTTCATGGAAAGATTATTTTCCAGGCCAAATGTGAAGCCTCCAAATCGTCCGTTGGTATATGGGCCATACAAATTATACGTTCCTTGTGGGAAATACGGTACATAATCAATATGACCGAAGGTGTCTGTCTGAACTTTATAATAATTATTCCGGTTGAAATTGGGTTGGTAGCTGAGGCCGAATGTAGGCCGCATTTCATGCCTTATGGCTATAATTTTCGCATCCTTCTTTTTTGCTGTAAACATTCCGAAAATCCTGGTAGAAACACTAAGCCCGAAAGACATTTGCCTGGCTGTATAAAGTCCTTTTTGAACATGGGTGATGAGGGAGTCTTTTGTATGGTCCCATGTTTGGGTTACTTTACTTTGATACCACGTTTCATCGTAGCTAACGGAAGGAGATAATTGAAAAACGCCCATTTGCGGCAGTGACAAACTAATCGGTATGGTATGATGCGCGCCCCATTGCAATGTATCTTTGATTTGCTGGAGAATACTTTTATTTTTTACGGTATCATAAAAAGAAAACCGGTTTTGCGCATTCAGTGAATAGCCGATTCCAATATTCTCATACCATTTCAAATCGCCAACCGCGTCTTTTCTTCTGAACGGATAGATCGTTGTCATATTGAAACCTAAGGTTGGCAGGCTAACATTGATGAGTTTTAAATTCGTATTCTGATCATGATTGGCTGCAAGCGTGAGGTTAAACGGCAAACCCTGCCACGTTTTGGAATAGGCTATGGAAGACTGCATTTGGTTTTGAAAATTCAGATTTGGATCGTTGGGAACTGTAGAGTTATAACTGCTGCTTCCGGCATTTACATTCGCAGAAAAAGTAACACCGGGCCTTGATTTTGTGTCAGCGCTATGACTCCACGTAACATGATAGGAACGCATTTTCTGAAAATCCGGATCCCCTTTAAAATTCAAATCGTAATGTTGAATATCAAAAGCAAAATTTCCGCTGTAATGGTATTTTTTAGAATAACGCGGATTAAAATTTAACGACCAGCCGCCATAAGAATAAACATTCGTTCGCACGATTACATCCCAGTAATCATTGATCACTTTATAATATCCTATACCTTCCAGCCCAAGTCCTTTCTGTTCATTTACTGTAAAATTTGGAGAAAGAAACCCGGAATGCCTTCCCTGGTTTAGCGGATAAATCCCGAACGGAAAATAGATCGGAATCGGAACTCCTTCAAACTCTGGATGAACCGGGCCGGAAATCGCTACTTTGTTATTAATGAATTTTATCTTATTACTGATAAAAGCAAAGTGCGGCGTATCCAAGTTACAGGTGGTAAACCTGCCGCGGAGCGCATAAAAAACATCAGGACTAACTTTTTTTATAACCTGTCCATATACATACATTTCTCCTTGTTGGGTATAAGTACTTTTCGTAAGGCCTTTGCCGCTTTTCATATTGAACCGGATGGAATCACTTTGCGAAGTGAAATCTGATTGTTTAAAAGTCGGAAATGCGATCACTTTTCCCGTACTGTCTCTTTTTATCGCGGCAATGATATCGCCGGATGCTTCATCAAAAGAAATGATGGGGCCGGTAAGATTATTATCTTTATAATTCGTAGTGACTTTTTTGCCGTAAAGCGTTACTGTCTTCCCTGGCACATCTATTACCATTGAATCCTCTGCGGTATATTCTACCGGCGCTTCCAAGGCGTTTTTGGCGAGTTTAAAATGGATGGTGTCGGCAGGCTCTTTATTAGTAGAATCTTTTTTCGAAAGGGTATCGTTTTTTTTTCTGGAAATTGAATCAGTAACGATCACAATTTTATGGGGAACCGTATCGTTAGAAAGTGAGTCAGGCCGCGGAATAGTATCGCTTAAAAATTTTTGCTTTTCTGCAACAGAAAAATGGTTTTTCTTTGAAGAAATGAACAATGAGGAATGATTGAGATTTGAATGTCTTTTTAGAAAGTTTTTGCCGCTACTGTTGGCTGCGCCTGATACCAATACAAACAGGATAGCCGTAAAAGCAATTGGAAAAGTGGTTTTTAAGCTAAATTTGTTTCTATTGTACATAGCAGGAAGGCAACAAAAATAGAGATAATCCAATTAAGGATATGTGAATCTTGGTAAAGAATTACAATGACCGACAAAAAACCAAACTTAGAAATGTTTATATCAAAACCTTTGAGCCGTTTTCCACTTTTTATCAGAAGTTTTTTTCTCTTTATACCGGTGATCTTTTTTTTCAGTACACCTGTGTTTTCACAAGCTCGTAAAATAAAAACGATCATCATCGATCCGGGACATGGTGGACAGGACAATGGAGCGCGCGGCGAATATGAAGGAACTTTAGGCTCGTTGGAAAAAAATATTACCCTGGCCATTTCAATGAAACTGGTAAAGGATCTGCAGGAAGCTATGCCGGATGTAAACATCATTCCCACGCGTACTACCGATGTTTTTATGTCGGTACATGAGAAAGCGAAATTTGCAAATGACCATCATGGAAATCTTTTTGTTTGCATCCATGCCGATGCGGTTGATTTAAAAACCGGTTCAAGAATAATTGGACATAAGACAGAAACATATCATACAACCAAATATGTAGGGAAAGGAAAACACCGTAAAAAAGTTGTAACCAAACATACTCGTGTGGTACCGATAAAAGAGTATTACAAAATTCCAACAACCAGAAAAGGTACCAGCACGTTGATTTTAGCCGCTCGTCAGACCAATGATAAAATAAAAGCATTGGAAGCCGGAGATCTTGGTTTTAATACGGATGAAAATGATAGTACAGCTGATATTAACTATGAAAGCCCCGAATATAAAGCCAGCGCTCTTTTATATACTCAAAATTATTTTCGGAAAAGCTACCAGCTTGCCTCCGATGTTCAGGATGAGATTGCAAAAACAGGCCGCAATGATTTAGGAGTGTGGCAGCGCCAGAAAGGCCTTTGGGTTTTGCATGCCACTCAAATGCCGGCGATATTGATTGAAACCGGATTCGTGGCTAACTACGACGATGAGCGCTATCTGAATAGCGAGAAAGGCCAGGAAGAAATAGCCCAGGCAATTACCCGCGCTTTGGTGAAATACAGAAACCAGGCAGAGGGTAGAACAACCGCTACTACGGCCGCAGCCACTGACGGAAAATAATTCAACCAGTAAATTAATTTCACCTTCTTATCTGATTCTCAACCGATTTGTTACTTACTGCCGAGAACTTTACTATTTTCGCAGAATACATTTATTGGCTTTTTCTCCAATAATAAAATGATTTCTGAAGAAATAAAACCAAATGAAAATAAGTAACGAAACGAAAATAGGGTTGATGGCAATTATCGGCATTGCCATGCTGATCATCGGATTTAATTATCTAAAAGGAAATGGAGTTTTTAAAAAACAAACACTTATTTATGCCGTTTACCAGGATGTTCAGGGGCTCAAAAAATCAAATCCTGTTGTAATTAACGGCTTGCAAATCGGCAGGATTGAAAACCTCGATGGTGGAAAAGATATGAAAAGAATAGTGGTAACGGTTTCGCTTACCAAAGATGTAAATATTCCCAAAAATTCCCTCGCCATTATTAATCCGAATCTTCTCGGCAGCCCGTCTTTGGAAATTCAACTGGGCAATGCCAAAGCTTATCTGCAAAACGGAGATACCCTTCTTACAACGCTGAGTGGAACAGCTTTTGACGAAGCAATGAAGCTGATTAATCCCGTGCTATATGAAGTAAGAAATGCGGTTCAATCGCTTGATTCTCTTATGTCAACGGTTACCGGTGTTTTTGATGCGCAAACGAAAAATAATATCAAAAGCATGATCCGGAATTTAAACCTTGCCACCGCTTCTTTTGTTGTAACATCAGAATCTGTTCAAAAATTAATGGATACGCAAAATGGCGCGCTTGCTGCTTCTTTGAACAATATGAAGATTTTTACCGCCAATTTGAATTCAAATAATAAAAGCCTGGATAGTATCATGGAAAACACGAAAGCTTTTTCCAAAAACCTGGCAGCGATAAACCTTCAGCAAACGCTTGATACATTGAATTTAGCCATTGATAATTTTAAAGCCGGGTCTGAAAAGATAAACAGCAAAGATGGTTCACTCGGTTTATTGTTAAATGACAAAACTTTATATAACAATCTCGAAGCCACTTCAAATAAAATAAATATTTTGCTTGATGATATTCGTGTTCATCCAAAAAGATATGTGAGCTTTTCAATCTTTGGCAAAAAAGATAAAGGAAATTATATAACCGCTCCTTTGATTGATGACACGTTGAAAGTAGTAAAGAAACAGTAAAGCAACAAATAGTTCAGATTCTTATTTATTAAATCGTCTAAACATTTAAAGGATCTAACACTTAAATTTCTCCAAAAAATTTGCATGTTCAAAACTGAAAAATATTTATTCCTTTTTTTCTTTTTACTCACAGGTTATTTTTCATTTGGACAGGTAAAACCCACCGTAACTCCGGCGGCAGATACCATTACAGAATATCATATCATTCGCGGACCAAGCATGCGCGCGATAAAAATTGATTCTGCTACAACGCTGCAAACCATTGCCGGTGGCGCTATTATTCAACAGGGAACCACGATTTTTCACAGTGACAGCGCTGTGGTAAACCCCGTAACTCATGTATTGGAAGCTTTTGGAAATATTGAAATAAACCAGGCAGATACTGTTCACACTTACAGCCAGTATCTAAAATATATGGGTGTAGAAAAAATGGCTTACCTGAAAAATAAAGTAAAACTGACCAATAAGAGCGGAACGCTATTCACGGATGATCTTGATTATAACTTACAAACCGGGATTGGAAATTTTCACAACGGTGGCAAAGTGATTGAAGGAAAAAGCGTGATCACCAGCGTTGAGGGAACATATTATGATGATACAAAGGATATTTATTTCAAGAAGAATGTAAAGCTGGATGAACCTCAAAAACACATCCGTGCAGATTCACTTTTGTACAACATGCAAACGCGTAAATCAAGCTTCATCAGCCAGACGAATATCAAAACTCCTGAAGTAGAAATTAACACGACGCAGGGGACTTATGATCTCAATACAGGCAATGCTTTTTTTACAAACCGGTCTACCGTTAAAGACAGCAGTGGCCGTTTGTATTCTGCCAATACGATGGCGCTCGAAAACAAAACCGGCAATGCGCAACTCGAGGGAAATGCCGTCATTATTGACTCTGCCGGCGGTTATACAATTATCGCCAACCAGGTTTTTATGAATAAAAAAAACAACTCTTTCCTGGCTACAAGAAAACCTGTTTTGATCATAAAACAAAAACACGACAGCACTTATATTGCCGCTGATACAATTTTTTCCGGCTTCACTACTTTCGTAAATAACACAAACCAGGTACTGCACACAGACAGCACGGTGAATGTGAATGTTTCTGAAAATCAAAAAGTGCATGAAACGATTACCCATGATTCTACGGCGAAATTTTTTGAAAAAATACAGTCTGAAAGTATTGATTCAACAGCGAAAATTTCTTTACAAAAAGATTCTTTGAAAATGAAATCCGCGGAAAAGGAATTAATACCGGCACCACAAAATCATCCTCCATCATCAAAGGATTCGTTATTGAAAGACAACATTTTGAACAAGAATAAAATGAAGCCGGTTCAATTACAAGATTCCTTGAAGAAAGAAAGTTTACTGAAGTTGAATAAAGAAGATTCGTTGAAAAAAGAAGATTCGATTCATCATCAAAATGAAATAATTGGGTCAGATTCTTCTAAAACTGATTCAACAGGGAAAAAATTTTTGCAAATTCCGGACAATTTAAAATCCAATAAAATAAAGAAAGATTCTGTCAATAAATCTGATACAAGCATCCGGTATTTTATCGCTTTTCATCATGTGAAAGTTTTCAATGATTCTTTACAAAGTATCAGCGATAGTCTTTTTATTTCTTCCAAAGACTCTGTTTTCCGGTTGTATTATGATCCGGTGCTATGGAGCGGAAATACGCAAATAGCGGGCGATACGATGTTTCTTTATACTGAAAATAAACAACCAAAGAGATTGTATGTTTTTGAAAGCGGCTTGATCGTAAACCGAACAAAGGAAGGTTTTTTTAACCAGATGGCCGGCAAAACGATCAACGGATATTTTGTAAACGGCAAAATAGATTATATGCGGGTGAAAGGAACGCAGGCCGAAAGCATTTATTACATGCAGGATGATGACAGTGCTTACATCGGAATGAACCGGGCAACCGGCGATGTAATTGACCTTTATTTCAAAAATGAAGATTTAAAAAAAGTACTTTTTGTAAATCAGATATCGGGTAAAATGTATCCGATGAATCAAATTCCTGAAGATCAGAAACAATTAAAGAATTTTAAATGGCTGGAAGATAGACGGCCAAAGAATAAAGCAGAACTATTTGAATAAATCCGGCAAATCAGCAAATAATCAGAATTTGTATTTTCATTTGTTAGCCAGGTAATTATAATCAGCGAGAAGCGTTTCTAAAAAGTTTATTGAATACATATTTGAATGAATTTCCAACACTTCCTGCACCTTTAATGCAAGCCTGTCGCAGATTTCAGTGTTGTATTCTTTATGATAAAGGCTGACAACATTCTTAATCGTATTGATATCGCGGTCAGATAATTTTAATACTTCCGGAAAAGTAACGATATAATTGATATCATTGATCTGCATATACACCGTATCATTTACCGAAAAAGGAGATTGCGTGTTTACCACAACGGTATTGGCAGCGATATCACCAAGCCGCTGATTTTTTTTACTCACCGCTATAAATATTAAAACTACAACGCCCCAAAATCCCATAATGATGATATACGCCATAATGTTTTGAAGGCTAAAAAAAGTATATCCGAAAAAAAATGGCCATTCAAAGACTTTAAACATCCAGCGTATGGTATATTGACTAAGTGAAGGCTCGCCGCCGTCAAGGCTTATTACCCTGATATTCAGAATCTTTTTACCAATTGTTTGGCCATGCATCATCACGTCACATACCAGTGAATACAACAGCATGGGGATAGAGATTGTGAGAATGTCAAGACCAACATGGCTTTCAAGCGATTCAGTTGAGGTGAGGTTGAAACCGCCATAATAAAAATATTTCATGCTCATAAAGAATAAAAGCAAGATAGAAAAGTCTATCAGGTAGGCGAAAAGTCTTTTGTGAGCTTCTGCAATTTCAAATTCAAGCTCAATATTAAAAGGTGTTTCTATTTGTATCAGCGGCATTGTGCGGCAATTTATTATTTAAAAATAAAAATTACTATTTTCTTTTTTTTAATCATTAATTTGTTTCTATTTGAACCTGGAAAAAGAGATTTTTGTACAATATGAACAATGGCTGCTTTTAATTTTATTGTATGCGTGAAGCAAGATTTATAAAAAAGAACGTTGATAAATGGAATCAATATCAACAGGAGGAGACCAAAGATCCTGATGAAATGGCGGACCGTTTTGTGACCTTGCTGGACGATCTTTCTTATGCCAAAACCTTTTATCCAAAAAGTAAAGTAACCCGCTGGATCAACGGAATCGCCGCAAATATTTATCAAAGTATTTATCAAAATAAAAAGCAGAATTTTTCACGTGCGGTTCTTTTTTGGAAATATGAACTGCCTTTATTATTCAGAAAATATCACAAAGTTTTTTTATTCACCTTTTTGCTGTTTGTTTCGTTCGTTTTTATTGGCATTGTTTCCTCCACAAATGATCCCGACTATGCAAGGCAGTTTTTTAATCATAAAATTCAGCCCGGATATTATGATGAAACGATTTCCTCCATTCAGAGAGGCGATCCGTTTGGCGTTTATAAAGACAGCAATCCTTTTTCAATGTTTGTCCGGATCGCCTACAACAATATTAGTGTAGCATTTAAGACCGTGATTTTTGGAGTTTTATTTGGAATAGGTACGATATTATTCATGTGGACAAATGGACTGATGCTGGGATGTTTCCAATATATTTTTTTTTCACAGGGACTTGGATGGCAATCTGTTTTGGTCATCTGGATTCATGGAACGATTGAAATTTCATCTATCGTAATTGCCAGTTGCGCCGGAATTATTTTAGGCACGGGATGGTTATTTCCAGGAACATATACGCGAAAACAATCTTTTCTGCGCGCTGCAAAAGATGCGATAAAAATTTGTGTAAGCCTGGTTCCGTTCTTTATCATTGCTGCTTTTTTTGAAAGTTATGTCACTCATTTAATGAGCAATACCTTTGAAAAAAATTCCGTTGAGATTGGTCTTCCCGTTCCCTTCAGCATCATCATTTTAGCCGGTTCATTTTTTTTAATTTTATGGTACTTCGTACTGTATCCGGTTCGTTTACACCGCACAGGATTTGAATTAAAAGATGGAAAAATAATAAAGGATGGGAGTATCTATGAAAAGTAAATCAGCAATATTTATTGGTTTACTGTTAATCATCTTTTCATATAACGGTTATGCACAAACGAAAGATTCATCAAGCAAAACAGATGAGCTGAAAATGCATAATTTTCGGTTGCGTGATACTTCAGAAACTTCTGGCGGTACGGAATTTTTAAAAAAAGATTTCGATGAAAACGACACTATTTTAAAATGGAAACAAAGCCGCGATTTTGCATACATGCATTTTCTCGACAGCCTTTTAAGAAAACAAAAAGATATCAGATCTGATACCGTAAGATTTGATGAAAACTCAGGAAAGATTATCCGCAACGGAAATTCCACGACAGAAGTTTCGCCTTTGGGTCGGATATTAAACAGCCTTCCTTTCAGAATATTTTTTTGGATTTTGGCAATTATTTTTATCAGCTTTATCGCTTATAAAGTATTGTATAAAAATGACATCTTCCGCCGAAAGAAAAATAAAATGATATTAGAAGATGCAGAAGAATCTTTAGAAGATCTGCAAAATGTTTCTGAATATGATGCTTTAATTTCTAACGCTGAAGCCAAACGGGATTTCAATCTTGCGATAAGGTTTTTATTTTTAAAAACACTTAAAACCCTTACGGACAGGGGTTTTGTAACATTCACGATTGAAAAAACAAACCAGGAATATTTAAAAGAGATGGCCGAAAATGAACATGCTAAAGAATTTGAAGATGCAACACGTATTTATGAATATGTATGGTATGGAAAACATGTAATCGATGAAGATCATTATCTGAAACTAAAAGAAATGTTTTATTTATTCAATAAAAAAATCTGAATACCTGCATTGAAAATTTATTTCAAATATGTCTTATTCTGCATGCTGGGTTTGTCTATGCTGGCGGGTTGCAATTTTCAAAGTGGTAAAAAAATACCGTCATTAAAAGAAAGTTATCGCAAAACAGATAAATTGCCTTTTGGGGGCTTCATTGCTTACAAAGGGTTTCAGTCGGAGTTTTCGGATTACTGGATAAACATTGAACAAAAACCATTTGATGAAACCTGGCAACTCCTGCGTGAAGATTCCGCCACCGGCTATTCACTTTATTTTTTAATTACCAAAGACCTGGTACTTTCAGTCGATGAAGTGAATGCGATGATGGAATACGTGAAAGCCGGCAATGATTTGTTTATTTCTGCAGATTTTATTGATCACAAGTTGTTGGATGCAATTTATTGTACGGTTGACAGAAAGGGTGAAATTATGAGTGAGGTAAATGGGAAAATGCATGATACACAGGTGAGCATGTTTTATGACAATGATTTTAATTCTCCCAAATATCAATATTACTACTTTCCTTTTCTAAATTATTTTATCGGCTATGATACAACATTCACGAGGGTTTTGGGAGTCAATGAAAAAAATCTCCCAAATTATATTGTTCTTTTTTCAGGCAAAGGAAGGCTTTATCTGCATATAGCGCCGAGGATATTCAGTAATTATTTTTTATTAACAAACGATAACTATAAATACTTCGAATATGTAACAGCTTACCTGCGTTTTGAACCTCAATATGTTTACTGGGACGAATATTACAAAAATTTTTCTTCTCCACGAAACAGAAATAATTCAGACGATAAGGATGATTTTTCAACATTAAAAGTTATCCGGCAAAACCCGCCCTTATTGTGGGCATTTTACCTGGCACTTGCGGCTATTTTATTGTACATTTTATTTAATTTAAAAAGGAAACAAAGAGTTGTCCAAACGATAAAACCGAATACAAATTCAACGGTTGTTTTTGCTGAAACTGTTGGCAGGCTTTATTTACAACAAAAAAATAACCGCAATATTTCATTGAAAATCATCACTTATTTTTATGAATACCTGCGGAAAAAATATTTCATCAATACAGGCGCAATCAATAAAGAGTTTATCATATCCGTCTCAGGCAAAAGTGGCGTTTCACGAATTGAAACAGAAGAATTATTCGAATTGATCCGAAAGATACAAGAGCAGGAAAATGTTAAAGACGGAGAATTGTTGGAATTGAATCAAAAGATTGAAAATTTTAAAAAACAAAAAGCTAATGGAAGAAAATTTGTATGAACAAAGAACTGACATCAGTACGTTGAATGATGCAGTGATTAATATCAGGAATGAAATAAGTAAAGTAATTGTTGGTCAGAATAAAATGATTGATCTGCTGATGATCGGCTTACTGTGCGATGGGCATGTGTTAATCGAAGGCGTGCCAGGAGTGGCTAAAACGCTTACTGCAAGGCTTCTTGCCAAAATCATTGACACAAACTTTTCAAGAATACAATTTACTCCCGATCTGATGCCCAGCGATGTTTTGGGGACTTCTGTTTTTAATCCGAAAGAAGCGGATTTTGAATTTAAACGCGGGCCGGTTTTCAGCAATATTATTTTGATTGATGAGATTAACCGCGCACCGGCAAAAACCCAATCTGCGTTGTTTGAAGTGATGGAAGAACGGCAGGTAACGATTGATGGTATGACGCATTTCATGGATTTCCCTTTTCTCATTATTGCTACACAAAATCCAATAGAGCAGGAAGGGACTTATCGCCTTCCTGAGGCGCAACTGGACAGGTTTTTATTTAAAGTAGTTATTGATTATCCAACGCTTGAAGAGGAAATTAATATTTTATTGAATCAACAATCAGTCGTTCAAAACACCTTATTAAATAACGTGCATAAAATTATTTCACCGGCGCAGATTACAGCTTATAGAAATATTATTAATGAAGTGATTATTGATCAAAAGCTGGTAGAATTTATTGCGAGAATTGTAAACGGAACGAGGAATAATCCTTCTCTGTATCTTGGTGCTTCACCGCGCGCTTCCTTGGCCATCTTGAGAGCATCAAAAGCAAATGCAGCTATGATGGGCAGGGATTTTGTAAATCCGGAAGACATTATAGAAATGGCTATTCCGGTAATGCGGCATCGGATAATACTAACACCTGAAAAAGAAATGGAAGGAGTTTCAGCTGACGAACTAATAACAGACATTCTCAACAAAATAGAAATACCACGGTAAAATTTGTTTACCAGAAAAATAAAACATTTGGATTTTTTTAAAAAATATTTTGGAGACCTGTTTTTAAAACAACGTTTTTATGTGGCCCTTGCTGCACTGGTTGTCTTATTCGTAATCGCTTTCTATATTCCCGTTTTACTACAAATTACTATTCTTGTTTTTGTGGTCTATATTATTTTTCTGCTCCTTGATTATTCATTGTTGTTTTTTTCAAAAGGATCAGTACATGCGCAGCGAATTACAGGACATAGATTTAGCAACGGCGATGAAAATCCTATGGAAACGCTGGTAAGAAATGGGTTTCCTTATGCGGTTCATGTTACCATTATTGATGAGCTTCCGGAACAATTGCAAATCAGGAACTGGAAAAGAAGAATAAATTTGAGACCTCATCAACAAAAAAAATTAGTCTGGAAATTAAAACCTTTGCAAAGAGGATCTTATAATTTTGGAAACATTCATTTATTTGTATCCTCGCCCTTAAAATTAGTTTGCAGAAGATTTACAATGGATGCCGAAGAAACGATTCCCGTATATCCCGCGTTCATGCAATTGTATAAATACCAGTTATTTTCTCAAACTACCTTACAAGCCGAAAGCGGCAATGTGCGAATGAGAAAAATGGGACAGAGCATGGAGTTTGAACAGATCAAAGATTACGTTTCCGGAGACGATATCCGAACATTAAACTGGAAAGCATCTGCCAGGAAAGGAGGGTTGATGGTAAATAATTTTATGGAAGAAAGATCCCAGCAGATATATTGCATTATTGATAAAGGCCGGCTGATGAAAATGCCTTTTAATGGAATGACACTTTTGGATTATGCCATCAATAGTTGCCTGGTACTGAGTAATGTGTGCCTCAAAAAACAAGATAAAGTCGGCGTAATCACTTTTTCAAATGTGCCTGGAAGCATGCTTGCAGCCGATCGGAAACCTTCCCAGGCCGAAAATATTTTACAATTATTGTATAAACAAGAAACTGATTTTCTTGAAAGTGATTTCGAAATGCTATATGCACAGATCAGAAGTAAAATCAAACACCGCAGCTTATTAATCTTATTTACCAACTTCGAATCCCTGTCGGGATTAAACCGGCAAATAGATTACCTGCGTTCATTGGCAAGATATCATTTGCTGGTCGTTGTATTTTTTGAAAATTCAGAGCTAGAGGTCCTCACCGGTTCTCATGCCAAAAAAATAGAAGGCGTTTATATAAAAACGATAGCTGAGAAATTTGCTTTTGAAAAAAAGATCATTGCAAAAGAACTTTCTAGATACGGAATCTTATCTATTTTATCTTCGCCCAAAAACCTGACGGTGAATACCATTAATAAGTACCTGGAATTAAAAGCAAGACAGGCGGTTTGAAAACTTAATTTATAATTAGAACGAATGAATGAAAATACTTTTGCAGAAGGAAAAGTTTTGTTGATAGATAAACCATTGGAATGGACTTCTTATGACGTGATCAGAAAGCTTAGAAAGATTATCAATATAAAAAAAATAGGACATGCAGGTACGCTCGATCCATTGGCTACAGGCCTTTTGATCGTTTGTACCGGAAAGTTTACTAAAAAAATAAACGAGTATATGTCCCAGGAAAAGGAATATACCGGAACAATTACTTTGGGTGCTGTAACTCCAACTTATGACCGTGAAAGTGAGCCTGAAAGTTTCAAATCTTTAGACGGAATTACCGAAGAAATTATCACGGAAAAAACGAAACAATTCACCGGGGAAATTTTACAAACTCCACCTATACATTCGGCAATAAAACAAAATGGCAAACCGGTCTATCTGATGGCGAGAAAAGGATTGGATGTTGTCCTTGAGCCAAGAAAAATTACGATCAAAGAATTTGAAATTACTAAAATTGATTTGCCTGTAATCACCTTCAAAGTGGTTTGTTCCACCGGTACATACATTCGCAGCCTGGCAAATGATTTTGGCATTGGGCTTGGTTGTGGCGGGTATTTAAGCGAATTGCGAAGAACAAGAATCGGAAATTTTAAAGTAGAAGAGGCTGTGACAATAGAACAATTTCAATCCCAGTTTCAATAATACAAATAACTTTTTGGACAAGTTCTCAAAAAGTATCAGTGCGCAAGTAATCAAGTAACACTTTTTTTATAAACAGCCCGCATAGGAAAAGTAGCGAATTTTTGCAACCCATTTGCCGGGTCGCCGGCTACAATTTCATTTAACTGCTGCTCATCATCCACTTCGACTACACACATTCCAAAAGGGCCATTTGGATCCATTACAGGTCCAAATGCAATCGCAATTCCTTTATCCAACAAGCCGCGCCAATAAGTAACGTGTTGATTCATAATATTCCGTTCCTCGCTGCTCATATCCGTTACAAATGATAGGCGCGGAGGAGTTAATGTTACAAAGAAATTTTTCTTTTCCATTCATCATTTGAAATAAAATGAGCGGAAGACGGGACTCGAACCCGCTGCCTACAGCTTGGGAAGCTGTCGCTCTACCAGGTGAGCTACTTCCGCTTATCGATGCAATTTAAAAAATTATACTTGCTTATTTATGAAACGACCTAAAATTTTTACATCATGCTCAAAGGGAATTTTATCTTTACAAATAAAAAACGCAATTTTTTATTTTCCTTTTTTTAAAATAATTATTTAAGATTTTCATGTTCAAGATCCGCAAGATTAATCCAAGAGCCAAATCAGAAATTAACACTGGTTTTGGGGTGAATTCATCCGATTATGGTGGAAGGTTTCTTCATAAAAACGGAAAGCCGAATATTCAAATAAAAGGAATCCGATCCATCGAAAGAATCAGTTGGTATCATATTCTACTCGACATGCCACGGTGGAAATTCCTGTTAACAATTGTCCTTTTTTATTTGTTTGTCAATCTTTTATTTGCCGCTATTTATTATTTGTTAGGGCTGCAGGAATTTGGCGGCAGTCAAACATCGTCACATTTCAGGCAATTTATGGAAGCTTTTTTTTTCAGCAGCCAATCGTTTACTGTTGGTGGATATGGAAGAGCTGATGCCGGCCATTTATTAATAAATTCTTTGTGCGCTTTTGAGGCATTTCTTGGTTTATTAAGCCTGGCTGTAGTAACAGGTTTACTGTATGGAAGATTTTCGAGGCCGAAGGCATATTTGCGCTTTAGCGAAAACGCAATACTGGCGCCGTTTCACGATCAAAAAGCGATTATGCTAAGATTGGCGCCTTTTAAAAATACTACTTTAACAGACGCGGAAGCAACAGTAACTTTAGGATTAATTGTGGAAGAAAATGGAAAAATGGTCAATAAATTTTATCAGCTTCCGCTGGAGTATAATAAGGTAAATTCTCTTACCCTTAGTTGGACGATCGTGCACCCGATAACAGAAACAAGTCCCTTTTACAATTTTACAAAAGAAGATTTTGAAAATGCGCAAGGTGAAATTTTAGTTTTTATAAAAGCTTTTGATGATATGTTTTCAAATACCGTTGTTTCACGTACCTCTTATACTTTAAATGAAATTGTTCTTGGTGCCAAATTCAATCCGATGTATCACAAATCGGAACATGAAAACAAAACTTTATTGCACGTGGATAAAATAAATTCTTACAAAATGGTTGATCTTGATTTATAATTTTATAAAAACGAATTTGAAATATTTGTTTGTTTACTGCTTCAAATAAAAAGTTTTAATTTTTGCTCATAATGCAATATTCACATTTATTTACTTTTTCCTTTAAGTATATTTGGCAGAATACCTTATAGTATTTTGCTTTTTAAATCCACAGAAATTAATTGTTGAAAATTTCTTTCTTTTGCGCAAAAAAATAATAAAATAAATGGCTGAAAAAGATTTGTTTGATTACAATGAGGAGTCGATAAAAAGCCTTGACTGGAAAGATCATATTCGTCTCCGTCCGGGAATGTATATCGGGAAATTGGGAGATGGCAGCAGCCCCGATGATGGAATTTATGTGTTATTAAAAGAGGTGATTGACAATTGTGTTGATGAACACACCATGGGCTTTGGAAAATACGTCGATGTTGAAATAAAAGGCAAAACCGTTGCGGTTCGCGATTATGGCCGCGGAATTCCATTGGGAAAAGTGGTAGATGTTGTAAGTAAAATTAATACCGGTGCTAAATATGACAGCAAGGCCTTTCAAAAAAGTGTCGGGCTAAATGGTGTAGGAACGAAGGCTGTCAATGCATTGAGCGAATTTTTTAAAGTTACTTCTGTGCGTGAAGGCAAACAAAAAGTGGCAGAATTTGAAAGAGGGAAATTAATAAAAGATGAAAAAGAATCTAAAACAACAGAAGAAAACGGCACGGCAGTAACATTTATTCCGGATGAAAAGATCTTTAAAAATTATCATTACATCCAGGAATTTCTGGATAATCAATTTTGGAATTATTGCTTTCTGAATGCAGGATTGGTGATTAATTATAACGGCAAAAGATATGTGAGTAAAAATGGCTTGCTCGATTTGCTGCAAAGGAAAACGATTGAAGAAGAACTTCGATATCCAATCATCCATTTAAAAGGAGAAGATATAGAAGTTGCTGTCACCCATAACAATCAATATGGCGAAGAATACTACAGTTTTGTAAATGGGCAATTTACCACCCAGGGCGGAACGCATCTGGCAGGTTTCAGAGAGGGATATGTAAAAACGATCCGGGATTTCTATAAAAAAGATTATGATGCTGCGGATATTCGTGGCAGCATTTGCGCAGCGATCAGCATTCGCGTGCAGGAACCTGTTTTTGAAAGCCAGACAAAAACAAAATTAGGCTCTCATGTAATGTTTGAAAAAGGGCCAGCGGTAAAAAGTTTTATTGCTGATTTCCTGGGAAAAGAGTTGAATAATTTTTTGCATAAAAATCCTTCAATGGCAGATGCGTTAAAAAGACGCATTGAACAAAATGAAAGAGAGCGCAAGGACATGTCGGGTATTAAAAAACTGGCGAATGAAAGAGCAAAAAAAGCGAATCTTCATAATAAAAAGTTACGCGATTGCCGGTATCATTTCAATGATGAAGCTGAAGGAAAAAATAAAGATGAGATCAATGCGAAGCGAATGGAAACAACGCTTTTTATCACTGAAGGAGATAGCGCCAGCGGATCTATTACCAAGTCACGTAATGTAGAGACACAGGCAGTCTTCAGTCTTCGTGGTAAGCCACTAAATAGTTTTGGATTGACGAAAAAGATTGTTTATGAAAACGAAGAATTTAATCTTTTGCAACACGCTTTAAACATAGAAGCCGGGTATGAAGATTTGCGCTATAACAACATTGTAATCGCTACTGACGCCGACGTTGACGGCATGCATATTCGCCTTTTGCTGATGACTTTTTTTCTGCAATTTTTCCCTGATCTCGTAAAGAATGGGCATGTTTATGTATTGGAAACGCCATTGTTCCGGGTGCGAACCATGCCTGGAAAAAATAAAGAAAAGCAGGAAACAATCTATTGTTATGACGAAAATGAAAAACAAAAGGCGATTGAAAAATTAGGAGGCAAACCGGAGATCACGAGGTTTAAAGGCTTGGGTGAAATTTCTCCCGAAGAGTTTGGAAAATTTATTGGCGATGATATCAGGCTGCAACCAGTGATGCTCCTGCCTGAAATGCCGATACAACAATTGCTCGAATATTATATGGGGAAAAACACGCCCTCACGGCAGGATTTTATCATAGATAATTTGAAAGTGGAAATGGATCTGGTGGAGGAACTCATTAGTTAATTTAGATTATGTAGTGGTTAGTTAGAGAACGAGATTGGCGAAATAAAAAGGTTATTTTTGTAAAAACATTTTTATGGACCCAATAAAATTGATTGGAACTTCTCATGGCGGAAAATTAACAGTTGATGTTCCGGAAGAATTGGATGATAAAGAAATTGAAATAATGATTATTTCTTCAAAAGACAAGAGCAAGGATGACGATCAAAATACAGCAGGACAGAGAAATATAAAACAATTGAACAGTATTGATGCCGCTGCAAAACAGGATGCCTATGACCAATAGTATTTTTTCCGCTACCTCGGTATGCATAAAATCTTTAAGAGGAAATAATGTAGATTTTTTGAGCTTAATTTCAAATTTGGAAAATGAACTCCTTGTAAATCACGCTACGATACGTGCTACCTGCCAACTTTATCAAACCAAATTATCTTCCCATAGTTTCTGAATTTGTCATTCTCTGCCAGGAAGAAAATATTGAGCTGATAAGAGATCAAACCAATTCTTAATTCTTAATTCTTAATTCTTAATTCATAAATGCACATAGTTTTTCAGCAAGACGATATAAATACCCTTACTAAAAGTTTTGATTTAGATGAAACCCTTCGCGATGAGATCATAGAAATTAAAGATGATTACGCTGTTGGCCCTTTAAAAAATATTTATTCTGATGAAGGAATAGAAGCAAGAAAGCAATGGTGGCGAGAAGTTTTGGCTGGAGGCGATCTTGACGGGCATGTAGATACAGGAGAAGTGAACGACAATAAGACAGTTGAAGAAATAAAAGAAAAATTATCCGGCAATAAGGATGAGAAAGTTTGGATTTGGGTTGCTCCAAATAAACACGATGTGAGCGGCTATTATTGGCTGATGGCGCAATTGAAAGAATTTGTTGGAAGCATCTTTATACTCTCTCTAAATAATCTTCCGTTTATCAATGATAAAGGAAACATTTTTTACCCGGTAAATTTATTTGAAATTCCTCCGCGTGAATTTTTAAAAGCAAAAAAATTAGCAAGACCGATTACACCGTCCGAATTTGAAATCGATCCGGACGAATGGACGAAGATCTGCAATGAAAATAAACCCGTACGTATTCTTGACGGAGCAAAAAAATTGTCACAGCATAATGATGATTTTTATGATAACTACCTTTTAGAATTTATCACCGTTGATTGGCAAAAAGCAAATAAAGTAATTCAACAGTTTTTAAATAAATCAAAACATACTGCCGGCGACATGTATCTGCTTTGGCGATTAAAGGAATTAATTGCTAAAGATGTAGTTGATGCGCAGGGAGAAATAAAAAAGATGAAAGATTTTGAGGTGAAGAAAAAAAAGAATGAAGATTAAAAAGAACTGCTGAATGAAAAATAAAATAAGGTTAGAAGCGTTTGCGATTTTTTTTATTCGGAATGTTTTTTAACAAACAAATACTTTTGGACATTGCAGCCTGGATAGGATATCGGGGCATGGGATTCAAATATAAGGAGGGATTTGGATACAGACTTTTAGGCAAAATTGGGAATCGAAAATAAAATGTAATAGTATTTTTAAAGAAATAATTTTTGCTTAAAAGCAAAACTAAAAATGGCAAAAACAAACAAACAAGAGTACAAGCACAGTGATTCTGGCATTTCTGGTCAATATAAAACCTGGTTTTTAGATTACGCAAGCTACGTGATTTTGGAACGTGCCGTCCCTGCTATTGAAGACGGCCTGAAACCCGTGCAGCGGCGGATTCTTCATGCAATGAAAGAAATGGATGATGGGCGTTTTAATAAGGTGGCAAACATCATCGGGCAGAGCATGCAATATCATCCTCATGGCGATGCAAGTATCGGCGATGCCATTGTAAATCTCGGGCAAAAAGATCTGCTGATAGAAACACAGGGAAACTGGGGCGATGTGCGTACCGGTGATGAAGCGGCGGCGCCAAGATACATCGAAGCACGGCCCAGCAAATTTGCACTGGAAGTGGCTTTCAACAATAAAACCACCAACTGGCAATTAAGTTACGACGGAAGAAAAAATGAACCTGTTACCCTTCCGATGAAATTTCCTTTGTTGCTTGCTCAAGGTGCCGAAGGGATTGCAGTTGGTCTTGCAACCAAAATTCTTCCTCACAATTTTTGTGAATTGATCGAAGCAACCATCAAATATTATAAAGGGAAAAAGTTTGAGCTTTATCCTGATTTTGCTACCGGAGGAATGATCGATGTTACCAATTATAACGATGGCATTCGTGGTGGCAAAGTGCGTGTGCGTGCAAGGATCGAGGAAGTGGATAAAAAAACGATTGTAATAAGAGATGTTCCCTATGGAACAACGACTACTCAATTAATTGAAAGTATCATCAAGGCTAATGACAGTGGCAAAATAAAAATCAAAAAGGTTACCGATAATACTGCTGCTGAAGTAGAGATAACTGTTGACCTGGCGCCCGGCATTTCCCCTGATATTACCATTGATGCATTGTACGCGTTTACCGATTGTGAGATTTCAATTTCTCCAAATTTGTGTGTGATTGAAGCACAAAAGCCACAATTTCCTGGCGTGTCGGAATTACTAAAATTTTCTGCCGATTACACGCGCAATCTTTTAAAACAGGAACTTGAAATCAAACTTCGTGAGCTGCAGGAAAAATGGCATTACACCTCTTTGGAAAAGATATTTTTTGAAGAGAAAATCTACAAAGAATTAGAAAAAAAACATGAAACATGGGACAAAGTTATTGCGGCAATTGACAAGGCTTTCGTTCCCTTCAAAGAAATATTAAAAAGAGAAATTACAAGAGAAGATATTCTGAAACTAACAGAGAAGCCGGTAAGAAGAATCTATAAACTGGACATTGATGATTTGATCAGGCAAATAAAATCGCTGGAAGATGACATTGCCGAAGTAAGACATCATTTGGAATTTCTGACTGAATATGCTATTTCTTATTACGAAGAATTATTGAAAAAATTTGGAAAAGGAAGAGAGCGGAAGACTGAGATCAAATTATTTGATGTGATCCAGGCAAAAAATGTTGCCATTGCGAATACAAAAATTTATGTAAACCGCTCAGAAGGCTTCGTCGGCACAAGTCTTAAGAAAGATGAATTTATTGCTGACTGCAGTGATCTTGATGACATCATTGCGTTTACAAAATCTGGGAAAATGAAAGTGGTAAAAGTTGCTGATAAAGTTTTTATCGGGAAAGATATCATTCATGTGGCTGTCTTTAATAAAAATGATGAGCGTACTACTTACAACATGATCTATGCCGATGGGAAAAAGGGAATCAGTTATGCCAAGCGGTTTAATGTAACCGGTGTCACGCGCGATAAAGAATATGACCTTACCAAAGGTGATGAAAAAAGTAAGGTTCATTATTTTTCTGTAAATCCAAATGGTGAAGCGGAAGTGGTGCGCATTCTGCTTACTCCGGGCTGCAAAGCGCATAAAAAAGAATTGGATTTTTATTTTGAAACGATGGAAATCCGGAGCCGTGGAAGCATCGGGAACCAGGTAACAAAATATCCGGTGAAGTCTATCAAAATGTCTGAAAAAGGAAAGTCGACATTGGATCAGAGAAAGCTGTGGTTTGATGATACTTTTGGAAGATTGAACACAGAAGAAAAGGGAAAGCTTCTGGGAAATTTTGAAGGCGACGATAGAATTTTGGTTATTTACAAAGACGGAAATTATGAAATAACCGGCCAGGAAATTACCCAGCGTTTTGATGTTGATTCCATAGAACTGATTGAAAAATTTCAGCCTGAAAAGATCATTACGGCTGTTTACCTCGACGCAGAAAAACTTCAATACAATGTGAAGCGTTTTAAAATTGAAACAAACACATTAAACAGCAAATTTTTATTTATAAAAGAAGGGAAAGATAATCGTTTGATAAAAGCAACTACCACAGACGAGCCAGTTCTTGAAATGCAAAGTGGGAGAGGATCACAGATAAGAAAAGCAAAAATAAAGTTGCATAAAGTGGTAGAAGTAATGGGCTGGCGTGCAATCGGAAATAAACTTACAGATTACTCAAAAAATGATCAGATGGATTGGGTAGAACAGGAAAAACCTTCTGCTCAAACTGAATTGTTCGAATAGCTATTTACTAAAGGTTTAATGAATAAATAAGGAAATAAAGATTTTTATTGCTTTACTGAACGATTTAATAATAAAAAAACAATAATTGTACTTATTTATTGCTCTACTGAAGCAGAATTTTTTGTGAAGCAACAATATTCTTGTTCTCTCGACTGCATGTTTGATAAAATAAAACCGGCCGTCACATACGGCCAGTTTTATTTGGGAAAGCACAATTTATTATTTCTTATTTGCCTTGTATCTTTTGTCAGGAGTTCCGTCTTTTTTCAACGGCCCGCTTGTTTTTGTAACTGTTTTATTTTCCTTGTACCTTTTGTCAGCGGTGCCATCGGCCTTCAAATGAGTGGTAGATTTTTCAACTTTTTTTTCAGTTGTTTTTGCCGGAGTTGTTGCAGCGGCAGTTGTCGTGGTTTTTTTGTGTTCTGTTTTTTGTTTTGTTTGTGCATTTGCAAAACTAAATGAGCCTGCAAATAACAGCGCAGCAATAAGGAGTTTTTTCATTTTTTTCTATTTTTAAAATTTGAAAAATAAATATAAAAGGACACTTTCATATCGCATCATTTATGTTCATTTGTATTGCAAATTTTACACTTCTATGATTGGGTAAAGTACAAAGACGAAACATATTATACCAGGAGATGCCGATTAACTTTTCAGGCTTGTAATTATTTCTGCAAATTCTGTTGCATTAAGAGAGGCGCCACCTACCAGTCCGCCATCGACATCCGGCTTGCTGAAAATTTCTTTTGCATTATTGGCTTTTACGCTGCCACCATATAAAATAGAAATGCTTTCTGCAATTTCATTTCCATATTTTTTTGCCAAAGCATTTCTGATGTGCGCGTGCATTTCCTGTGCCTGATCAGCTGTCGCAGTTTTGCCCGTACCGATGGCCCATATTGGTTCATAGGCAATGACGAAATCTTTTATGGCGGATGAATCCAAATGAAAAAGGCTTTCTTTTAGTTGAGTTTCTACATAATCATTTTGAGTTCCCGCTTCTCTGATTTCTAAAGATTCTCCGCAACAAAATATCGGCTTCACATTATTTTTCAGGCACACATCCACTTTTAAAGACAGTGTCTGATTATCTTCTGAAAAATATTCTCTTCTTTCGCTGTGTCCTACGATGACATACTTTATGTCAAGTGATGAAAGCATTGCTGCGCTTACTTCTCCCGTAAACGCGCCTGAGTCTTTTGTGTAACAGTTTTGTGCAGCAACAAAATAATTTTTACTGTTGCTTATTTTGTCTTTTGCTAATAAAAGATAAGGAAACGGCACGCCGAAAACGGCTTCCTGGTTTTCTGAAAGCCTGATATTTTTAGTTAGAATTTCATCGAGTAATGTGATAGCTTGTTCAACCGATAAATTCATTTTCCAGTTAGCTGCTGCTATTTGTTTTCTCATTGATTTTGATTTTATTGATAGATATTTTTTAAAGATTGAATTTCTCTTTGAGTAATTTCCTGGTCTTTTAATTTTTTCCAGTTGTTGATGTCCTCAATCGCTTTTTCCAAAATATATTTTTGATTTCCCCATGAAAAATTATCAATGAATTTTGGAGCAAACGCATTTCCAAAAACGCTGCAACACACGCCCACAACGGTGCCTGTATTGAAAGAAGTATTAATCGCACAACGGCTGTAATCGCCCATCAGTAAACCACACTTTTTTCCTACAACGACAAAGTGATTTTCTTTTTTGCTCCATATTTTGATGGTGGATGCATTGTTTTTCAAATTAGAATTGCTCGTTCCGGCGCCGAGGTTGCACCATTCGCCGACAACCGAATCCCCCAAATATCCATCGTGCGCTTTATTTGAAAAAGCCATCAACACACAATTTTTTATTTCCCCGCCAACAAGACAGTTTGGCCCAACGGTCGTCGCTCCATAAATCTTTGTACCCATTTTTATGCGGCTTTCCGCGCCGATAGCAATTGGACCGCGCAACATACATCCTTCCTGTATCTCGGCATCTTTACCGATATAAATTGGTCCCGATTCTGCATTTAAAATGGAAAAATTAATTTTTGCACCGGCTTCTATAAAAATTTGTTCAGGAGAAATAAATTGATTGGAAGAAGGAATTTTTTCGGAAGTTCTTCCTTCTGTTATCATTTTAAAATCCTGATTGATTGCCCAGTTATTGTATTCAAATATTTGCCACGGATGTTCTAAGATTTTACAGTCAGTAGTAAAAGCAAGTTTCTCTTTTTGCACAGAAACTTGTTTTAAAAATTCATAGGAAGGAATAAAGTTGGCCGGATATTTAATGCATTCTGTTTCATTGAAATCCCGAATTAATTTTTCTGATGCAATAAAAACTTTGCCGGGAAAACAAAATTGCCACTTTTCGAAGATGGTGAGAATTCCTGTTCTGATGTGCGCTACAGAACGTGCAATACCAAAAGGGAACAACGTATTTTCAAAGGAAATATCATCGAGCAAAATATTCATTCAACAAAAATTAATAAAAGCAAAAATGTTGAAGTTAATAAAAAATCCCCCAATAAAGGGGGATAAAAAAAATCAAAAAAAAAAAAATTATTATTTCTTTTTTTCGTAGCGCTTTCTGAATTTGTCGATACGACCTGCAGTATCAACCAGCATATTTTTACCGGTATAAAAGGGATGAGATGTATTGGAAATTTCCAGTTTTATAACCGGGTATTCCTTGCCATCTTCCCATTGTACGGTTTCTTTTGAAGCAGCCGTTGAGCGGCTCAAAAACATGGTGCCATTACTCATATCGCGAAAAACTACGAATCTGTAATTTGAAGGATGAATGTCTTTTTTCATATTATTTTGCTTTAAAACATGGCTTTCTTTTATTAAGTCTCCATGTATTTTTTGAGTTTGCGAAGGTAAGGGAATAAAATAAATTGACAAAACGAAAAATTGCTACATTTTTTATTTACCATTCAGTTGAGAAAATAAGAAAACGAGATAAAACTTCCTTTACTGATAAAGTAAATTTTTCAAAATAGATTAATCAAACAAGCGCATGAAATGGTTTTCCAAATGTTTCCGCATGGCATTTCTAAATAATTCAGGAGTTCCGGTTGCCAAAACGTCTACCAATCCTTTATGTGAAACAAAGTTTTTAAACAGAATCGGTTTTCCAAGCAATCCACTGTGATGCACGTAATCAAAAACCGGAAGCAACATTTTCTGAAATTTCTTTAAAGTTTCATTGCCGGTTATTTCATATAGTTTTCCGTGAAATGCCACCTCGTGACCAATATTAAAAAGATGTTGATCAGTAACCAGGGGTTCTTTTTTCACAATTTCATATAATTCAGCAATATCTTCCTTAGTAATTCTTTGAAAAAGAAAATCTGCCATTCCAATTTCCAACACCAATCTTATCTCAAAAATTTCTTTCAGCGTTTCCTGATCAAGGATGTGTGGATTCATGCTTTTACTCATAATGCCAAAAAGATCAGGATTGGTAATTACCGCGCCTTTTTTCTTTTTAGATTCTAGCAATCCCATCATTCTCAACCTGAGCAAAGCTTCTCTGACAACGGTTCTGCTTACGCCAAGCGTTTCGGCAAGTTCTAATTCCTTCGGAATGCTGTCGCCCACTTTGAGTTTCTTTTGTTGCAGGATCTCTACGAGTTTTTTTTCTACTTTATCGACCAACGAACTGGTATCGATTGTTGTCAGATTTTTTTTAAAAACCGATGCGTTCATAATGTGATTTACTTAAAGGTAATGTGACAAAAGTATCATTGATTCCGTGAAAAAGTTTTTTTTATAAAAAAAAGTGAATCTTTTTTTGGTTATGTAAATTTAACGATTTACTTTTATTATGTCAAACATAATACAAAAAAATTTTAAAACTCCTAAAACATGAAGTTTTCTTTTCACAAAATTGCTATTCTGATTGTGTGCTTTTTGTTTTCCTCTGCTGCCTGGGCGCAGACGAAAACAATCACCGGCAAGGTTACATCAAGTGACGGAACTGCACTTCCCGGAATTTCTGTAACAGTCAGCGGCACTACCAACGGCACGGCTACCGATGCCAACGGTTATTATAGTATCAGCGCGGCTCCAGGTGCGGTCTTAAACTTTTCCTCAGTGGGATTTGCGACCCAAAATATAAAAGTGGGAAGTTCATCTACTATTAATGTATCGTTACAGGCAGCTGCAGCGGACAAGCTTGGTGAAGTGGTGGTGGTTGGATACGGAACGCAAAACCGCTCTACGATCACGAGTTCAGTAGCCAAACTGGATCAAACCGTTTTGAAAAATGTTCCGAGAGCGAATGTAGGAAGCGCCTTGCAGGGAACACTTCCTGGATTGAACGTGGTAACTACTACCGGCCAGCCAGGCGCTGGACCTTCCGTGTTATTGCGCGGTGGAGCTTCAATCAACAGTCCTGGAGGCCCATTGGTGGTAGTAGATGGAATTATTCGTTCTTATAATGACATTCCTCCGGAAGACATCGAGTCCATTCAGCTTCTTAAAGATGCTGCTGCTACTGCAATTTATGGTGCACGGGCAAATAATGGAGTTATTTTGATCACGACCAAAAGTGGAAAAAACGGCAAGGCCGATATCTCTTATAAATTTACACAGGGTTACAATTCTGCAAGAAAAGGATATAAATTTTTGGACGCCAAAGATTATATTTATTACAATCGTCTTGGAAATTTAAATTCGGGAAGATCTCTCACCGATGTTAATAAAAGCCGTGGTTATGGGTTGCTTACTGATTCTGCTGATCTTTCAACATTTGATATAAGAAAATATGATGCATCTAATGCTTATCTTTTAACGAATGGTTGGGACACTGTTGGAGATCCTTACGGTGGAACGATCATTTTCAAAGACCACAGTGGGGAAATTGAAAATATTGTTTTCAGAAATACACAAACCCAGGATCATTATATTGATGTGACCGGAGGAAATGAAAAAGGAAAATATTATTCCAGCTTCGATTATTACAACGAAGACGGCGTAATTGTCGGCTCCAACTATAAACGTTTTTCTGGTAATTTAAATGGTTCTTATAAAGTGAAACCAAATGTGGAAGTAAGTTCCGGAGTTAATGCATCCACTTCTTCACAGATTGGTGTAAATGGAAGCGAGATCAATAATATGTATCGCAATCTTGCTTTGTGGCCAACAATGAATCCATGGTTAGATTCTGCTAAAACCAAACCAAATCCCGGAAATGGAGTAAACGATGGTAATCCATTGTACTGGTTGAGTAAAAGAAATACAACCAATGAAGTTAACCGTATCACAGCAAACGCGTCTGTTCAGTGGAATATCCTTCCCGACCTTTATGTAAAAGGAACCGGTTCAGGATATTATTATGAAGAACTGGATCAGGGTTTCCAAAAGGCTACCCAGACTTATTCACAAATATTTTCGAATCCTCCAAATCCGGGAAATACGAATCGCCAGGCTTATGCCTACTACAACAAAAGTTTCCAACAGCAATATGACGGAATTGTCAATTATACACATTCATTTGGTCAACACAATTTAAATCTGATGTTGGGTGCTGAATATTTTGATACCAAAGGATTTGAAATGCAAGTTTTGGGAACACAGGCCCCAACTGACGATATTCCTACTGTTAATGCTTCTACCGTTTTTAATCCAGGTTCGAACTATAGCGACAAATCTGAATACCGCATCTCTTCGCAATTTGGCAGATTGAACTACGACTTTGATCGCCGCTATTTATTAACGCTTGTTTTCAGGAGAGATGGTGTTTCCAGCCTTCCTGAAGCCAACAGGTATGGAGTTTTCCCCGGAATGTCTGCGGGATGGAATATCCATAAAGAAAAATTTTTCCAGAATAGTGGTATTTCAAAAATCGTTTCAACTTTGAAACCACGCATCAGTTACGGTGTAAATGGAAACGTAGCCGGATTGGGTAATTATGAAGTACAGGGTAGTTATGGTTTGCAAGGTCTTTACAATGGAAACTCAGGATTTTTGAATACAGGGATTATCAATAATAATTTGAGATGGGAAAAAAGTAAAACGACTGACTTTGGGCTTGATTTAGGGCTGCTTAATGATCGGGTTACTTTTATTTTTGATTATTATGACAGAAAAACAAGCGATTTATTGACCAATTTAGCATTACCAGGCTACACAGGATTTAACTCTGTAAGAACGAATCTTGGAACTTTTCAAAACAAAGGATATGAAATGGCGTTGACTGCAAATATCATCAATCAACCAAATGGGTTAAGATTTGATATCGGTGCAAATGCTTCTTTCGTGAAAAATAAAATTTTGCAATTGCCTCCAAATGGCCAGCCCAATAATAGGCAGGGAGGATTTCAGATTTATGATCCAAAATCAGGACAGTTAATTTGGGTAGGTGGCTACCAGGAAGGTCAAACTTTAGGCGATGTTTACGCATTCAAACAGGTTTCTATTTTCCAAAGCCAGGCAGAAATAAATAAAATTGCAGGAGGCCGTTATGATGCGGTAGCTAAAATAGGCGGCCCAAATACCACTGCAAAATACTTTATTACTCCAGGCGATGTGAATTGGCTGGATGTAGATCATAACGATACTATTGACAACCGCGACCAGGTTTATATTGGAAACATCAATCCAAAGTGGACAGGAGGTTTTACGGCTACTTTAGCATATAAAGGTTTCAGCCTTTACGCGCGCTTTCAATTTGCTACAGGATATGTAATCTATAACGACGAAGTAGCCCGTATTTTAGGAAATTATCAGGGAACTTTCAATTACATCGATTGGCAGAAAAAATCCTGGACTCCTGAAAATCCAAATACGGATATCCCGAAAGTATATTATGCTGACCAGGTTGCAGCTCCGCTCGGAAAGAAAAATTATACAAGGATCAATAACGCCGGTATCGCGCTTAATAGCAACAATTCCAGGTTTTATGAAAATGGAAGTTATCTGGCTTCCCGCGAAATAACGCTCTCTTATGATTTTGCACGCAATCTTGTTTCAAAAACGAAGGTTCTTTCTGCAGCCAGAATTTATGTAAGCGGCAATAATTTATTTTACATCACCAACTTTAGCGGTCCTTCTCCTGAGCCACCAACAAGTGCCAATGGAAATGTTCCAGGAGTTTACCAGGGAACCTATCCAACACCGAGATCATTTGTTTTCGGAGTGCAAGTGACATTTTAAACGATTAAAATTATCAAAATGAAAAAATATATTAAGATATCGGTTTTGGCTTTAATGATTGCCATTGCCGTAAACTCATGTACGAAACAATTGGATCTCGCGCCGGTAAGCAGCCTTAGTGATGCCAGCTATTGGAAAACATCGGACCAGGTAGACGCTTTTGTATCTGGCATTGAACAGGCTTTCAGAAACAATACAATGTCGTTTGAACTTTTGGGGGAATTACGTGCTGATGTTTTCGGCACTGATCCCGGTTCCAGTTCCTCTTTTACCGGTGAAGCTACTCAAGGTGTCGAAAATCTTTGGAACAATACATTAGATGGAAACAATCCCGGAGTAAGCAATTACGGTGGTTTTTATTTTAACATCAACCAGATCAATTTGCTGATCTCAAAGCTGAATACACTCAACATTGTTACTCCAGCTAATAAGAATTATTATCTGGGGATGGCTTATGGAATGCGTGCTTTTTATTATTTTCAATTATACAAATCGTGGGGAAAAGTGATCATACAAACCGAGCCAACTACCGCAATCGACGTATCACATCTTGCTAAACCTGCTTCAAGTGAAGACAGCGTAATGGCATTGATCAAAAGTGATATTGATCTTTCGGCAAACAATTTCGGAAATGATTATTCTTTCAGAAATAAAAAAGGCTATTGGTCTAAAGCCGCTACCCTGATGTTAAAAGCGCATGTTTATCTATGGACCAGTTATCGCGGCGGCGGTACGACCGATGCTACTACAGCATTGAATGCCTTGAATGACATTCAGACAAATGTTTCATCTCTTCATTTGCTTTCCAGTTTCGACGATGTATTTTCTTCATCTAACAAAGGAAATGCAGAAATGATTTATGTAATTCACAATCAATTGAATGAATCCACGCTTCCGTTTGCAGGCACTTTTGAGCCGCAAACCGGTTTGATCGCCAATTATTATGACTCAGCAGAGAACAGAAAATTTAATGTAACAGACGATAATTGGGGAGGATTGCTGAGAGCCCCAATAAAGATTGCGACTTTCAGAAAATTCGATGATAAAGACAGCCGCAAATGGTCTTCCATTACTGCTGCCTATACCTTAGATAATGGCAATTACCAGATCGTAGGTGCTTTTGTCAGTAAATATAAAGGTGAGCAAAACGCTGGTAGCCGTGTTTATACCAACGATTATCCAATCTATCGTTATGCCGATCTTCTTTTATTAAAAGCAGAAGCAGAAGTTGCTTTGGGACAGGATCCTTCCAATGAAATTAATTTGGTGAGAGCAAGAGCCTACGGTGCAAATTATGATCCTGCTGTTCAGGGATATCCTAACCAGGCAATTGATGCAGATCCAAAAGAAGCGATCCTTGAGGAAAGATTTCATGAATTCATTTTTGAAGGAAAGCGCTGGTATGATTTAAGAAGAATGGATGCAAGTGGAAAGTATGTTTTCGAATACACAAGTGTTCCGTCGTCTCAGCCATATAAGTTGTTATGGCCAATTGATCGAAATACATTGACGAATAACCCCGCTTTGCAACAAACTCCAGGTTATCCTATTTTTTAAAAACATTGCATCTTTGATTATTTATTTGATATTCCGAAGCGGGAATGAAATAGTTCCCGCTGTTTATCTTTTTTAATCTTAATTGGCATCAATAAAAGACTATTTCTATCAATAAACTGAGAAATGATGCAAATATTTAATTACAGAAATTAAAAAGACTAAATAACAAGCCATAATGAAAATACAACATCTGCAAGGTTTAATCGCTGCTCCCTTCACTCCGATGAAAAAAGATGGAAGCGTAAATCTTGATTTAATTCCTGAATATTACCGGTTTTTAAAACGCAATAAAGTTACCGGTGCATTTATCTGCGGCTCAACGGGAGAGGGCGTTTCAATGACGACAGAAGAAAAAAAATCAGTGATCAAAGCGTGGGGCGATGCAACGAAAGGCGATAGAGATTTCCAGGTAATGACTTTAGTGGGCGGCACAAGTATTGAAGATGGCAAAGACATTGCGCGATATGCACAACAATGTGGATTGTATGGTGTTTCATTTACCGCTCCATTTTATTTTAAACCTGCAAATGTTGAGATGCTTGGCGCATGTTGTAAAGAAATTGCTGATGCAGTTCCCGATATCCCATTTTATTATTACCACATTCCGGTGTTGAACGGAGTGGGTTTTCCTATGATTGACCTGTTGAAAAATGTGGAAGGAAAGATTTCCAACTTCGCGGGTATCAAATATACCCATGAAGATTTTATGGATTTTCTTTCCTGCCTGCATTTTCAAAATGGAAAGTATGACATGCTTTGGGGGCGCGATGAAAACATGCTTTCAGCATTGGCTGTTGGCTCAAAAGGGGCTGTGGGCAGCACTTTCAACTATGCGGCTCCGCTTTATTATGATTTAATTGATGCCTTCAATCAAAATGATTTAAAGAAGGCACAATCCCTGCAACAACAATCAATTGATATGATTACTTTGCTGGGAAAGTACGGTGGCATTGCTACCGGTAAAGCATTCATGAAAGTTGCGGGTATTGATTGCGGCGAATTCCGTTTGCCTGTAAAAAATATGAATAGCGCCCAGTTTGAATTGTTCAAAAAAGATGTAGATCAATTAAATTTCAGTAGCTTTTGCTCCACGAAACCATCCTAAATAATGACCCGTCCGGTTGCCTTTCTAATTTCAATTTTTACATTGATGACTTTTTATTCATCGGCGCAAACGCCCTTGGTTACTATATCCTGGAAAAAGATTGCCAGCGTTCCTGATGCCGGTGATGCAAAAACATCATTGGGGCTTGCCGGTGCAATTAACGGTGTAAATAATGATGCGTTGATTGTTGCAGGAGGTTCGAATTTTCCGGATAAACTTCCGTGGGAAGGAGGGAAGAAGGTTTATTATGACAAAATTTTTGTTTTGGAGAAAAAAGGAAATGAATATTGCTGGAATAAAAATGTAAAATCGGTTCTTCCTGAATCAATCGCTTATTGCGGCAACACATCAACTCCGTCAGGAATTGTATATGTTGGCGGCGAAAATGAAAATGGGATTTCCAATAAATGTTTTTTATTAAAATGGAATAAAAAAGAAAATGCGGTTGAGGTAAAACCGTTGCCGGACCTGCCTTTTGCGTTGACAAACGTCGCTGTTACCAATATTGAAGATGTGATTTATGCGGTAGGCGGCGACTAACAAAATAATTCTTCCAACATTTTTTTTTCTTTGTATTTAAAATATAAAAATCTTCATTGGAAAAAACTTCCGGATCTTCCTATTG
>JBQCFI010000493.1:0-5340 GCA_051959325.1 Ginsengibacter sp.
CCGCGTTTTGGCCTTGTATATGTTGACTTTGAAACCCAGAAAAGAATTGTAAAATCTTCGGGGTATTGGTATGCCGATTTTCTTAGCTGATACGAAATCCGTTTCAGACACTTGATACTTGTCCGGAAATCATTGTTAATAATTTTCCCGTGTTGATAGAATTGAGAGAGCGTAAAAAAGCTTTTTAAAATTAATTTTTACGTAATGGCAGATTATCAAATTGTTATCCTTCAATTAAATCCTTGTCAAAACGTGCTATTATTTTTAATTTACGTGTAAATAAGGTCTGTATGAAAAAGATAGTTGTAATTAGTAATATAATTAATTCTCCGGCTCATCTAATTGCTTTCGCTATAGACACGGCAAAGGAAATTTCAGGAGAGCTCCATGGCATTTTTATTAATACAAGTAGTGAGCCTGATGGGTTAAACTATCCATTTCCCAATGACATGGCATCGACCGAAATTCTTTTCTCAGAAGAGAGCATACAAGAAGAAAATACAGAGTTGCTTAATGCCCAAATAAAATTATTTAAAGACGAATGTTTAACTGCCGGTATTGCTTGTAAGGCAAGTTTCGCTCATACTTTAGAAGAAGTGCTTAAATCAAGCCCCGAATCCGATCTTGTCATAACTGAAGTAGATACTGATTATGCGCAATTTTCGTTGAAGGACATTCTAACCTCTGCTCCGTGCCCGGTATTTGTTGTAGGTACAAATAAACCTGCAATAAAAAAAGTGATCCTTGCTTTTGATGGCAGCGAATCGAGTAAGTATGCTATTCAAAAATTCAAAGACCTTTTTCCTCATTTTTGCCATTTACCTGCTTTTTTAATTACAATCAACCTTTCCCCTTTAGAAATATTGGAGCAAAAAGAATTCATTTATAATTTACTGCCAGGCTATTTTCCAAATCTTAAAATTGTGGAGTTGAAAGGAGCTGAAAAAGAAGAGCTGCATAGTTTTTTGAAGCAACACGATAGCCACAGTTTAATTGTGATGGGTGCATTTGGGAGAAGCGCCGTGTCCCGTCTTTTTCATCCAAGCTTTGCCAATGCGATCTTAGGGGAACCCGGAATCTCTCTATTTAATGCTCATGAATGATTTATTTTTTCAGGGTACTTACCATTTTCAGCAGAAGTTTCTGCATCTTTTACAATAAACCGTAGGCAGAATTTTAATATTGTAAGCGTTTGCGGATCATTATTTGAGTCATTCTATCGCTTCAGAAGCAAAAACACCCGCAAGAATACGGGTGACCACATGAGAAGAACGCTATTGTGTGTTGTTGATACTTAAAATCTTGTCCAGCCTTTCCACCAGGTGGCATCTTCGCCTGAAGCACCAACAGCTCCACGATACGAAGTGGCGGTAAAACCGGAAGAAAGAAGGCTATTGGCAAAAGATGCGCCTGTAAGTAAAGGAGATCCCGCTTTTGGCGTGAAGTCAGGATTGCTATAATCGAACGCATCCGTTAATTTCACTTCGTCATTGGTAGCAAGAATACTGTTACCATAAGCTGCTGTATTACACCAATTCAGTGCGTCTGTTGCAGTCCATCCTGTGGCAGCGGTAGAACTTGCAGAGTAATCAATTGGTTTTGCGCTGCCAGCAACGATTGTATTTTGAACGAATAAAGTGTTTCCCGAAATATTATTGTCAGTGGGAGTTCCTTTTGAAGCATCAATTAAAATCCCTTTTGGATACCCCATAATCACCGAATTAAAAATAGAAATGGAAGAATTTCTTCTTATCTGCGCTCCTGCCAAAAACAAACTGTTGCCCACATTGGAAGTATTAGCTCTTGGGCCGATGATTGTCATGTTGCTATAAACACCACGCGTTTGAGGAGTGAGAGCGCTTCCATTAGCATCATTATCACTTTCAAAGGATTCGGATTTTGAAATGTCGGCAATGGAAGAATCTCTCAATACAATTCCGAATTGTACCTGGCCGCTCCATCCGTTGTCTGTATCATAATCATCATCCAAGGTACTCACAAAAACGGTGTGTTTCAAATTTACGGTGCCTCCAAAACATTCGATGGCATCATCATTCGCTTTGTAAATTTCTACATAATCTATTTTAGTTCCGTTGCCTACTCCTGCCAATGTCAAACCATTCAATTCATTGTCCGGAAGGTAAGCGTAGCCTGCATATTCAATGCGCACATAATGAAGTATGCCTGAATTATCAGCAGCATCAACGCCGCCATATAAACCAAGTCCTTCTCCGTTATTAACGCCTCCTTCTACCTGGCCTACACCCGCTTGTCCATTGAAGGATGCATTAGTAGGCGCTTTGCCGCAGATAACCACTCCGCCCCAATCTCCTCTTTTTGGAGCAGAGGCATCAGAAGTAAATATGATCGGTTTGTCTTTCGTTCCATCTGCGATGATCCGGCTGCCTCTTGTAATAACCAAAGCCCCCTTTGAACTGGTTTCGCCATGGATGGTCGTGCCTGGTTCAATGGTAAGTTTTGCCCCGTTGGTAACATAGACAATGCCACGAATAGTGTAGGTATAATTTGCTTTCAATGTTCTGTCGGAAGAAATTTTTCCTTCGAGTATCGTTTTTTCAGTGGCGCTGTCCTGGCCGGTTCCACCAACGATATATTTGTCTATTTCAATTTTTCTGCACGATGAAGCCGTTATCAAGCCTACAATCGCTGTCAATCCAATTAATTTTTTCATGTTGTTTTGTTTTTCTTTTTTTTATTTTTAAAGAACTTTTTATTTAATGGTATAGTTAAAGGTTAAAGAAACATTGGTTCCGTATTTACGCGTCAATGCTAAAGCGTCTATACCGGTTGTATATTTTTTGTTATTGTCCAGATCATGATAGAAATGAGCCCGTTGATTCAAAATGTCACTAATATTTAACCTGATTTCACCTTTATTTTTAATTATTTTTTTAGCGATCTGTAAATCCAGCAAAGGGCGTGGAGCCTCCCAGATGGCAGGCACTTCATCGTTTCCAACATAAAGAATACGGCGGCCAGCTTCGTTAAACAGGAGGGTAGTACTTAAGCCGATTTTATTCGCATCATACAATAAACCGGCATTGATCAGATAAGGCGATTGACCTTGCATCGGCCTGTTTAGTTGACTGTTGCCAAATTTTACACGATTGTAGATGTAGGAAAAATTACCTTGAACCGTAAAGTTTTTTAAACCTTCTGACAGTAAATCAAGTTTTTTTCTGAATTCTAATTCTGCTCCATAGCTTGATGCAGAATTGGCGTTAACATAATTAAAAGTATTGCTGGAGCCAGCGCCTGATTGATTGAATTGTAATTCGATCGGATTATTGAAATATTTATAAAAAAGACCCACGGTCAATACTTCTCCCGCGCGTGGATAAATTTCATAGCGCAGATCACCATTGGTAATTTTTGTTCTTTGCAAATTTTTATTGCCCGTGAGTGTGGCGCCTATTTCAAAATTATAAAAGGCAAGATTGGATAATTCTCTAAACTCAGGACGCACCAGTGTTTGAGAACCTGCGAAACGAAGATTTGTCCGAGAATTTAGTTTGAAAGTAAAATTTACCGCAGGTAAAATATCTCCTTGTTTGGAACTTACAAAACGGTCATCGTCTTTTCTTACGCTACCAATTAGCTGATCAAAATATTCGTAACGCGCACCCCAAACAACACGCAGCCAATCATTGAAAACATTATCTGATTGAATATAACCTGCGTTTAAAATAGTATTGGCAAGATACCTGTACTGATTTCCGAATAAGGCATCAAAATGAAGTTGATTATCGCCGGTACCAAAATTTTCAGGGCCAAAGATGTGCTCTTCGTTTAAAGCTCTGAGTGGAGGATTATCTGACGGAAGGTTTATGGAGAAAGGCCTTGCATCATACAAACGGTCTTTTACCTGGAAAAGATACCCGCCTTTAATACTTTGTTTTTTAGAAAAAAGATTGTAAGAAGTAGTTACATCACCTCCAGCTGTATAAATATAATCAGATAGAGCAGAGTAGAAGACACTTCCTGATTTTTGCGATAAGGTATTTGATAACAACGCAGCGTAAGGCGCATCCGGATTGGTAGGATCCTGGTTATATTGAATACGACGTTGCAAAGGAATATATTGGTCAAGAATATTGAAACTTCCGTACCAGTTCAATTTTGATTTTATTGAATTAATATAATGCTCGCCGCTTAATATGGTATTGAAAAAAGTATTAGCCGTAAAATTCAATTCGCGCGCTCTAATATTTTCACCCAGTTGGGAGTTTGCTTCATAATCTTTTCCGGTGCGAAGTGTGGTATTATCAAATGAATGAATATTGATCAGATTTTTTATCGAAATCTTATTGTTTTTATTCAGGCTAAGTGCAAAGTTTGCCATAGCTCCCCACAATACATCCTGGGAATATTTGGTATTATAATAATTAAAATTTTGTGATGCTTTCGCATTATCAATTGAGAAAAACCGGTTTTCATAATCCAATGCCTTTACGCTTCTGTTGTAAGTGGCCGTAACGACTCCGCCAAATTCTTTTTTAAATAAAAAAGTATTAAATCCGCTATTGATTTGAAAATTTTGCCCCAGGGTATTTAAAGAACTATTATTTTTATTTATGTTCCATTTGTTGGCAACAAGCTCTTTTGCCAATTCAATTTTACCGGAAGCAGGCAATGAAGCAAATACATTTTTTGTAGGAAAATTATGCGGCAAAGCCCGGGTGCCGTCGTCAAATCCAAGCCAGTCAAGCTTTCCACCGGGATAGGTATAAAAATCTTTGCCTAAAGTATTGCTATTGAAATTAGTTCCAGCCTGTACATTTAAAAAACCATTTGAAGGAATATCGCGCGTATTGATTTGCACCAAACCGCCCGCCCATTCCGCAGAATATTCAGGAATGAATGTTTTATTGATAATAATATTCTCGATGATGGCAGCGGGGAAAATATCAAAAGAAAAAGTTTTTCTATCCGGCTCTGTGCTTGACAAAAGGACACCGTTCAACATTGCCTGGTTGTATCGGTCGCTAAGGCCACGCACTACAAGATATCGGCCTTCCTGGATAGAAAGCCCCGGAACTCTTTTGAGCGCTTCGCCTGTGTTTTTATCAGGCGATCTTTTTATCGATTCAGAGGAAATTACAGAAGCTACAGCATTGGTATTTTTTTGATAGCTGATCAATGCCGCAACCGTTTCTTTCCGGGGAGTAGTTTTGATTACAATAGCTTCTTCGGTTTTGATGGCAGATTCCAATACTACATTCAAAGCTAATGTCTGTCCGGAGTTTACAGAAATATCGCTTATCTCTTTTGTTTTATAACCAACAAAAGAAACTGTAATAATGTGTGAAGCGCCTGAAG
>JBQCFI010000494.1:0-2121 GCA_051959325.1 Ginsengibacter sp.
AGCGATGGTTATGCGCAGTAAAAATGTGCCTTATGAAATGGAAACCCGGTTGAAAGATTTAGGGGCTGATTATCATGCCGCGTTGATTCCCTTTACTTCCCGGGTAGAAAAAGATGGCCTGTTGATCACCGGTCAAAACCCTATGTCTGCCGGACCAGCAGCTGACGCACTGATAAAAGCATTGCAGGAAAATCACGTTTAAAGTCTGCTGCCGTTGCCCGCACGTGGACTACTCAATCAAACTATGCATAAAACATAAGTTTTTAAAATCATCATCTCCCATTGACATGCAGGAATTTTCTAAGCAGCATTTCAGCGTTCATTCCTTGCCTTTGATCGGCTCATTCCGATGGTTTGGCATTGCTGCGAATTTCTTTGAAGTGGACGTGCGCCATTTTTCAAAGGTGGAAGCGTTCGCTGCTAATAGTAGCAGTTTCTCTTACGTACATCGTGTCTAAAAAAAGGAAGCAGGTACCGAGAGATATAGAGATAAGTGAATTTAATGTTCATGCTGATCTAATTCCTCCATTGGATTTGGAAATATTTTTTCTTTCATGCCTGCATCAATAAATCGCAAAACCAAAACCCCTTTGTACCTGCATCTTTAATAGGTGTGTGTTGGTCTTTGGTATTCAGCACAAGTGCTTTGTATGTTTTTTCTCCAGTAATAATAGAAACAGGAGATTTATAAATTGGACCTTCGAAACAAAAACTATGAAACTCGCCGTTTTCTCCGCAGGGATCAACAGCTGGTGGCAATTCCTTTACAAAGTTTTCATCAATCAACCTGCCACACCAACTTTCATCCAGGTAGCCATCATTAATGCAGCAGGTACACGTTTTAAAACCTTTATCAATAAAATCTTTTACCAGCCATTTTGTATCATGCTTCCATATGGGGAAAAGGCAATCCATGCCTACCTGTTTCATTTTTTCTTCACGGTATATCCTTAAATCTTCTAAAAAAATATCACCGAAAGCCACCGTGTTAATGCCTTCTGATTTTACTTTCAGCAGCATGTCGCCCATTTGCTTTTCATATTCTGCATTGTTGGCTTCATACACGTATACTTTTAATAGCGGGATGCCAATACTTTTGGCCTGCGCCTCTATCAGTTCTTCCCGTACACCATGCATCGATAATCTTTTATAAACTCCATTGATGGTGCTTAGTAGATATTTTACTTCATACCTTCCATGGATCAGTAACTGGTGTAAAGTATAGGAGCTGTCTTTGCCACCACTCCATGATAATATAACCGGTATCTTATTCATAATTGTTTTTGATAGCAGAACGGAGGTAAATAATTTGATTCTTCGCATCCCTGCTAATTTCTGTCACTTTCTGAAATCCCGGTTCGTCCATAAAATGAGCATACAGCCATGAAATACCGGTCACCGGTGTAGGAAGCGATAAGTTTGTCATAAGGATGTTACGGTAATGGAATCAAATATTTCTTTGGTAAAAGCAGTGAAGAAATTAGAAATGGTACCTGAATGAAAATATGGGTTCATGTGTTTTTTGTAATTCCTAATTTTATAAAAGCTTAAATGGCCTCGTTGGCTTTTTAGTGAAATAATTATTTCACAATGTAAGAAATTCAATGAATTCTTAATTGATTTCATTCCGTGGTCGGTGTATATCTTTCCTTAAAAAATGGTTTCACCTCGTGTTAGTTATGCGGGACATCGTAATTCTTATACAGAGTCAAACGAAGTTTATTTCTGGACGATAACAATCAATAGCTGGAATCATTTGCTACACAATGATGATAACAAACTGATAGTTGTGAGCAGTCTGCAGTGGTTGGTCAGACAGGAAGTAATATCTGGTTAAGATATCCTTTAGCTATACGAATATTCAGTAAGGAAATGGCAGAAGAGAAACTTGATCATGTCCATGATAACCCGTTATAATCTCATTGGAACTTGTGTAAGATGCGGGACGAATATCGTTTTTCATCCGCGGCTTTTTACTTAACGGGGAAAGATGAATTTAATTTAGTGACAAATATTATGCAGGCGTTTTGAGGCGTGACTTCTTCTGATCGCTGAGGACACCGATGGAAGAAAAGGCTTTGTTTAACAAAACGTTTGAAGAAGAATCAACGACAGAAGTAT
>JBQCFI010000495.1:0-6684 GCA_051959325.1 Ginsengibacter sp.
GTTCAGCAACTACTTCAGTAAAAGGACTTATCGCAGGAATTTATGTTTTTAAATTAACAGTAACAGATGATAAAGGAGCAACAGCAGCAGACAGCGTTACCATTACTGTAAATCCAGCTGCAAATATTCCACCGACCGCTATAGCCGGTTCAAGCCAAACCATTACCCTTCCAACAAATACTGTTACTTTAAACGGAAGCGCGAATGATTCAGATGGAACGATTTCATCTTATCAGTGGACGAAAGTTTTGGGTCCAAATGCAGCAACAATAAAGAATGCTACTTCTGCTTCAACCGCTGTTTCAGGATTAGTTCAGGGAGTTTATTTGTTTGAATTAAAGGTAACAGATGATAAAGGAGCAAATGGAAAAGATACAGTGCAGATAAGTGTAAATGCAGCAAATAACATTCCTCCGACTGCTAACGCCGGATTAGATAAAGTGATTACCCTTCCAACCAATAATGTGATTCTTTCCGGAAGTGGCAAAGATTTCGATGGAAGTATCGCGAACTATTCGTGGACAAAAATATCTGGTCCTTCTCCTTTTAGCATAAAAAATTCATCCTCGGCCACTTCAGAAATGTTTGAATTGGTTGAAGGTGTTTACCAGTTTGAATTAAAAGTTACTGATGACAAGGGAGATGCGGGAATGGATACAGTGGTTGTAACGGTTAAGGCCGCAGCAAACATAGCTCCTACAGCTCACGCGGGCTCCGGTCAAAGCATTACTCTTCCCCAAAGTACAGTTACGTTAACAGGAAGTGGAACAGATCAGGATGGTAGTATTTCAGCTTATTCATGGTCAAAAATTTCAGGGCCTTCGGCATTCAATATAACAAACCCCGCTTCTGCAGTAACGACTGTTTCGCAATTGGTGGATGGTACTTATCAGTTTGAATTAAAAGTAACTGATAACAAGGGTGCTTTTGCAAAAGACACCATTCAAATTACTGTAAATAAAGCCAATTTAGTAGTAACACCGCCTGTTGGTCAGAATATGGCGCCGATAGCAGATGCAGGACGTGATACGACTGCTGTTGCTCCCGTTACGTCCATTACTTTCAATGGCACAGGAAGCGATGCCGATGGAACCATTGCTGGTTATTCCTGGACACAGGTCTCAGGGCCTTCGAATAGTACTTTATCTGCGTCAAATACGCCGTCAGCTACTTTGACCAACCTTACCGCAGGCACTTATGAATTTGAACTAAAAGTAACCGATAATGAAGGTGCAACAGGAAGAGATACTGTGAAAGTTACGATTGCCTTGGACAGGACGGCTCAGGAGTCTAATACTGCTTTAAAGGTTTATCCCAATCCTGTTCGGACAGTAGCAAGTGTCGAATTCATAACTCAGGATGAGAATACCAATATTAACATCAGGGTAACAAATGTAATGGGCACGGCTGTGTATCAGAAACAGTTTGTTACAAGTTCAAAAAATGTTACCGAGCAAATTGATATGAGCAATCTGACTAAAGGGATATATACGATTTCCGTATATTTTGATGGGATGGAAAGACAATCAATAAAAGTTATAAAATTGTAGTTACAATTAGAATGGCCTGAGGTACTACCTTAAATTCAAAATTATTTTCACTAATTTTTTATATTTGTATTATCTGTGAGGAAACATACTGTGATATTTTACTTGGATGTTTACCTTGTTTAATCACGTCAATGGCGTGGTTATTTTAGTAAGTAATTTTTTCTGTACTGCCACGTAGCTTTCATTTTTATATTATGCCTTTTTAACGTTCTTTCGAATAAGTTAACAAACGTTTTTTTTATGGGTAACAGCAGAAAGAGCGGGGATAAATAATGCTCTTCTAATTCTTGAATTCCCTTTTTTTCATATTTTGGTTTTCCCATTGTGGTTGCCGGATTGATTTTCTATTATGTCATAGCCGGCATAGCTTACTAATTGACTACTGTTGTTAAAAAGAATAAATCCATTTGTTTCAGCAATAATAATAGCTAGAGTCAAAATACCAAGTCCTTTTATTTTGCAGATACTTTCGAATTTTCGTTTCACGTCCTGATTCTTATTTATCTGTTGATTAATAAGGACTTCAATTTCTTTCAATTGTTTGTCGAGTAAAACAATAGATTTTTTCAGTTGCTTTCAATATCGATACTTTTATACATTGCCCGTTCAATGGCGTGAAGCTGGTCTTTAATATTGTCTTCTGCTCCTGCAGATTCTGATGCTGCCTGGTTAAAGCTCTTAGAGAATAAAAGTATTCTCCCAATGGTTTCCATAATGGTAAAGATTGCTCTGCGGACATCGATTAAAATTGAAAAATAAGGTTGGTGTTCTTCCGGAAGAATATCATCAAATGATGTATTTTGTTGCAAATCAGGCTACAACCCTATCTCCGTTTTTTGTAAAGGTTAAAGATATGAGTTAATCACTTTAATGAATGGTTACTGAATTTAGAATAGGTATGAAATTCTAGATTTATAGACATCTGCGCTCAGTTAGTGCATTTATTTTTGTTAATATATCTTCTGAAGTCAAAAAACTACATTACTCAATAAATATCTAATTCTAGGAAAAAAAGTACAAAAGTTGTGTACTTTGCGAAAAGCCTGACTTTTAGTTGGTTATGTATTTCTACGTTTTGTTGGGGAAATTTTTCCAAGAAAATCGCTAGATAACCCCAATTTGGCATAAAAATTGCTTTTTTTACGTGATTTTTCTTTTAAAAAAACTAAAATCAAACATAGTGCCAGAATTTAAAATTGAAATCCAAACTTCTAATTTTCATTTTATTTGTTAATCATCTTAAATAATCCAATTTATAATACTTAAATCACATTCAAATGCTGAGAAACTACTACAAATTTCTTTTGTTAATGCCTTTCCTTTTTTTCACTCTAATCGCAAGTGCGACTAATTATTATCTCTCCAACTCCGGAAATGACTCTAACTCGGGAACAGATCCTTCTTCACCTTGGCAAACTATCAATAAGTTAAACTCGTTTAAAGGAATTAGCTCGGGAGATAATGTATACTTCAATAGAGGCGATGTCTTTTATGGAGGTATTATTATTAATAGCTCCGGAATAACTATTGATGCTTATGGAAGCGGTGCAAATCCTGTTATAACTGGCTTTACAACTGTAAATTCCTGGAGCAGCCTTGGGGGAAATATATGGGAAAGTAACAGTTCTGTATCTACACTCAGCACTTGTAATAGTGTATTAGTTAATGGAGTTAATACTCCTATGGGCCGTTATCCAAATTCTGGTTATTTAACTTATGAATCTTGTTCCGGAAATACTTCTATTACAAGTAATAGCTTGTCCGGCATGGATTGGACCGGTGCTGTTGCCGTAATAAAAAAGGAAAGGTATGTGATAGATAAAAATCCGATTACTTCACAATCCGGAAGCACACTTTATTATTCGAATGGAGGAAGTAATGCTGAAGCGGGATGGGGTTTTTTTATTCAAAACGATAGTAGAACTCTTGATCAACAAAATGAGTGGTATTACAATCCGTCAAATGGTAAGCTGCGAATATACAGTAGTAGTACGCCACAGAATGTTCAATTAGCGTCAATTGACAATCTTCTTTATTCTGCCTATAAGAATAATGTTACTATTCAAAACCTTTCCTTTACAGGAGCCAATAATTCTGCATTTTATATAGGTAGTTGTGCAAATATGGAGATCAGAAATTGTAGTACTGACTATTGTTATAATGGTGTACTTGGTGCTAATTTTGGAGGCTCTTCAAATAATTTTAGATTTGAAAACTGCATGCTGAATCATTCTAATAATAATGGTATTAATTTAACGAATGAATTTACCAACGCATTTGTTTCCAATAATACTATTCAAAATTCTGGCGTTCTCCTTGGAATGTTTGGTAGTGGGGGTGGTACCTCTCAGGGCATGAATATCTCCGCGCCAAGTTCCACCGTTGTAAATAATGAAGTGGATAATAGTGGATATATCGGAATTGGCTTTAACGGTAACTACATCACGATAAAAAATAATTTCGTCAATACTTTTTGTACTTTAAAAGACGACGGAGGAGGAATATATTCAGGTAACAATGCGACAGGAAATGTTATTTCCGGCAACATCGTCATTAACGGAATTGGTAATGGAGATGGAACGTTAAATTCAAGTGTACTAAGAGCACACGGTATCTTTCTTGACGATAATGCAACAGGAGTTCAAATCTTAGATAATTCCATCGCAAACATTGCGTATGCAGCTATTTTTTTACATAATGCACAGGGAATTACCGTCACCGGCAATACTACTTATAATGCAAATATTGGAATGTTGGCAAGCAATGATAACTCAGTTTATACATCAAATTTAAAAGTTCAGAATAATAAATTTGTCGGTACATCATCTGGACAGATGTTTACCCCTCAAAACCAAATATCTTTGCAGTTTTCAACTATTCACAATAATCTTTCTTCCTTTGGCAATGTAGATAATAATTACTATGCAAGACCTATCGATGACAACAAAACATTAATTGGTACATTAACTGGTGTTGCCGATAATATTCTTGGTTTATCAGGTTGGCAAAGTTTTACGGGTTTTGATACCCATTCTGCACAATCACCTAAAGCCATTACTGATGCGAGTGATATGCGGTTTGAATATAATGCTTCCTCCTCAAATAAAAGTATTTCTTTAGGAGCTGCTTATATTGATATAACAGGCAAAACAACATATAACGGATCAATAAGTCTTGCTCCGTATACCTCTGTAGTGTTAATTAAAACAGGTAACAGCACAAATGTGGGACCGACTGCAAATGCCGGTTCTGACCAAACCATTACGCTTCCTTCAAATAGCGTATCATTGAATGGGAGTGGTTCTGATCCTGACGGAACTATCTCTTCGTATGCCTGGACTCAAACTTCTGGGCCTTCAGGCGCAAACATCTCAAGCACTAGTTCTCCTTCTCCGATAATAAATGGACTGGTTGAGGGAACTTATGTATTCCAACTTCAAGTCACTGACAACAATGGAGCCACAGGTGTGGCCACTGTTCAGGTGAAAGTAATAAATCAAACAATTTCCAGCAATATCGCACTGCCTGTTGCGTATGCAGGGGGCAACGGCACGATAACTCTTCCAACGAATTCCGTTTCTTTAAATGGAAGCGGCACTTCGTCAAGTGGCTCAATTACATCTTATAATTGGTCAGTAATTTCGGGACCCTCGACGGTTAACTTTAGCAATTCAAATGCAGCAGCTACCACGGCTAGTGGTCTTACTCAAGGCACTTATATCTTTCAGTTAAAAGTGATAGACAACAACGGTACCGCAGCCACTTCTACTGTACAAATAAATGTAATAAATCCTTCAAGTAATATTCCTCCAGTAGCGAATGCAGGTGGTAACGGAACGATTACCTTACCCACTAATTCAGTTCGGTTAGATGGGACAGGTACAGACTCTGATGGTACAATTACGAGTTATAACTGGACTCAAATTTCTGGTCCTGCAGCAGCCATCATTACAGATCCAAATTCGGCAAGCACCACTGTTCAGGGCATGATTGTTGGAACATATTTTTTCCAACTTCAGGTTACCGATGATCAAGGTGCTACAGGTACATCCACTGTTCAAGTTAATGTGGCGAATCCGCCGGCTTCGATTAATATCGCACCAACAGCAAACGCGGGTGGTAATGGCACAGTTACTTTACCGATAAATTCAGTTCGTCTTGATGGCATCGGAACCGATGCTGACGGTACAATAACAGGGTACAAGTGGTCACAAATTTCTGGTCCTGCTCAAGGAAGTTTCACCTCCCCTAATTCTGCTTCAACAAAAGTAAATGGATTGGTGTTAGGGAGTTATGTTTTTCAATTGCAGGTTACAGATAATAATGGAGCGATCGGGACGTCCACAGTTAAAATAAATGTAGTAAACCCAATCAACATTGCGCCCGTAGCGTATGCAGGTGGCAATGGAACTGTTACATTGCCTGTAAATGTAGTTTTATTAACTGGAACTGGTAGTGATGCTGATGGAAATATTACAGCATATAACTGGTCACAGGTTTCCGGGCCTTCTTCTGGAAATATTACAAGCCCTAATTCGGCACGAACCACGGTAACTGATTTAGTTCCAGGTGATTACGTTTTTCAATTTCAGGTTACTGACAATCAGGGTGCTCTAGGCACTTCAACAGTCTTGATCAGGGTGGTAAATCCAGTTGCTAGTAGAATGATGAGTCCTGCTACGGAAACGACATCAGCTTCTTCTGTGGATTCGACGTCAAAATTATCCGTTCAGAAAGCAGATGTAAATTCGGTAACCTTATCAAATTTAGATTTAAAAGTTTTTCCAAACCCATTTCAGAACTATATAAATATTACGATTAATGGCCCTGCAGGAAAGTATAATCTAATCTTAACTGATGCTCAGGGAAAAACGGTTTTGACTAAAACAGGGCAAAAAGATAACGGCACAACACAACTGTTTTGGAATAGTTTGAATTTTCAAAGCGGTATATATTTTCTTCGAATTCAACAAAATAATAATAGCTCAACCAATAAATTGGTAAAACAGTAAAATAATATTCGATTGTAAATAAAAATTAAAAGAGGCCGTCTCAAAACAAAAATTGAGACGGCTTTTTCTTGCTACTTAAAATGTTCCCCTTTTAAAAAGGAATTTGCAATTTTTTACGCTTG
>JBQCFI010000496.1:0-8948 GCA_051959325.1 Ginsengibacter sp.
GAACTTATTCTGCACCGGCTACGGATGTTGAAATTTTAAAAAACTTTTATAAACAGGTAAAGCCATGGGGATTCTGGAAACCCATTCATGAACTGGTGGTCGCAGAAGATTCCGCCTTCATTCCTAACAAAAGATTCAAGCTCGATATGTTCAATGTAGTGATTGGAATTATTGGTCAATCTGTGCTTACTATTTTGCCAATGTATCTCATCTTATGGATGAAAGTTCCTTTGCTGATCACGATATTAATTCTTGCGGTCATTGTGGTTATTCTTAAAAAAACCTGGTGGAATAACTTGGAGAATTAAATTTTTGAAAACGAAAAACCAGTGCTAAAAGAAATTATATGAGTGAATATTTTCAAGAAAGATTGCATTTTTTGCAAGAGGTCCATGATGAATTATTACACAAAAAAAATGTGGAAAAGTCATCCGTTAACGGGATTTACAACCGCTTTGAAAATCCGGTTGTTACGCCGCAGCATACGCCATTGGAATGGCGTTTCGATCTGGATCCCGAAAGGAATCCTTTTGTTTTGGAAAGATTTGGGATCAATGCAACTTTTAATTCGGGGGCAATAAAATTCAATGACAAATATGTGCTGGCAGTAAGAGTGGAAGGAAAAGACCGCAAATCATTTTTTGCGATTGCGGAAAGTGAGAACGGAGTAGATAATTTTACTTTTTGGGACGACCCGATTATAATGCCTGAAAAAAAGGGCGAGACGAATATTTATGATATCCGGCTGGTACAACATGAAGATGGCTGGATTTACGGAGTTTTTTGTTCTGAAAGTCGTGATCCTTCCGTGCCTGAAAGTGATCAGTCATCTGCGATTGCGCAATGTGGAATAGCAAGAACAAAAGATTTGCTTAATTGGGAAAGGTTGCCGGATTTACAAACATCTTCGCCTCAACAAAGAAATGTGGTTCTTCATCCTGAATTTGTCAATCATCAATATGCATTTTACACAAGGCCGCAGGATAGCTTTGTGGAAGCGGGATCCGGTGGTGGCATTGCGATTGGTTTTTGTGATGATATAAAAAATGCGGTCATTGAGAAAGAAATTATTGTCGACAAAAAAAAATATCATACCGTTTATGAGGGGAAAAATGGTCTTGGTCCCGCACCTTTGAAAACGGAAAAAGGCTGGCTTCATTTAGCACATGGTGTGCGAAATACAGCGTCCGGCCTGCGTTACGTGCTTTATATGTTTATGACTGATATGACTGATATCACCAAAGTGATTCATAAACCGGGTGGATATTTTATGGCGCCGGAAGGAGATGAAAGAGTGGGTGATGTATCGAATGTTCTTTTTTCAAACGGATGGATTCTGGATCAGGACGGAACCGTTTTTATTTATTATGCTTCTTCTGATACGAGGCTGCATGTAGCCGTTTCCTCCATTACTAAATTATTGGATTATGTGATCAATACACCTGAAGACGGGTTTAGTTCTGAGACGTCCGTTCATACGATTATGAAAATCGTTCAAAAAAATCGTCAAACAAATGTGGCTGAAAAAATGGTACCATAAAAGATGTGCATCATGCGTAACTTTAGAAAAAAATTACGCAGTATAAGAAGAAATAAATGGAATTTGTGTTTTGTGATTGAAATTATTTTGGCAAAATAAAATCCGGCAAAATGTTGCAACAATTTAAGGAAGACCTCGAAAATGAATTACAAAACATTCTTGATTTCTGGCAAAATAAAACCATCGATGATTTGAATGGCGGCTTCTTTGGACAGATTAACAACGAGGATGAAATTATTACTGATGCACCAAAAGGTTCCGTGCTGAATAGTCGTATTTTATGGACATTTTCAGCAGTATATAATCTTACAAAAAGCGAAACTTATTTAAAAACTGCTGAAAGAGCATTTGAATATTTAAAGGATCATTTTATTGATAAAGAATATGGGGGAGTGTATTGGACAGTGGATTACAAAGGAAATCCGCTGGACACAAAAAAACAAATCTATGCTTTGGCATTCGCTATTTATGGATTGACTGAATATTATCTCAGCAGTAAAAATCAACAAGCGCTTGATCTTGCAATCGATCTCTACAACATCATCTCAAAATATAGTTACGATATCGAAAACGGTGGCTACATTGAAGCGCTGACAAGAGATTGGAAAGAAATTGACGACCAGAGGTTAAGTGATAAAGATGCGAATGAAAAAAAATCAATGAATACGCATTTGCATTTGCTGGAAGCTTTTGCAAATCTATATTGCGCATGGAAAAATGAAAAGCTCGAAGAAAAAATTTCTGAATTGATCTATATTTTTCTAAATCACATCATCGATCCCGAAACACATCACGTGATCTTATTTTTTGATGAAAAATGGAACCGAAAATCACAAATCGTTTCTTACGGACATGATATTGAAGCCTCGTGGCTGATAGAAGAAGCGGCAAAAATAATTGGTAACGAACCATTGTTGCAACAGGTAAGAGATCAGTCTGTCAACCTTGCTATTGCTGCATCAGATGGGCTTGATACTGACGGAGGATTGCGGTACGAATATGACTTGCAAAAAGATGACCTTGTAAAAGAAAAACATTGGTGGCCGCAAGCCGAAGCGATGGTTGGTTTTTTTAATGCGTGGAAAATAACCGGTGTTGAGACATTTTTAAACCGCTCGTTGGCTTCATGGAATTTTATCCGGGAACGTATTCTTGATAAAAAAAATGGCGAGTGGTTTTGGGGAATTCAGGCAGATAACACCATAATGAATGAAGACAAAGTAGGCCTCTGGAAATGCCCTTATCACAACAGCAGGGCTTGCATGGAGTTGATAAAACGAATTGAATAATTTTATGTTAAGCAAGATGTGGCTCTGTTTCGCTCTAAAGAATTAATTGATCATAATAAAAATAAAACAATGACTACACGACGCTCTTTTTTAAAAACCACTTCTGTTCTTTCGGCAGGATTGATGGTTGCTCCATCTGCATTTAAACCAAAAAATCCTTTGATCGGTTTGCAACTGTACACCGTTCGTGATGCGATGGGCAAAGATCCGAAAGCAACACTCGCAAAGGTTGCATCGATTGGCTACAATTCTGTTGAAGGCGCCACTTATACCGGAACGGAAAAATTTTATGGTATGTCGCCTAAAGAATTTAAAAATGTGCTGAAACAAAACGGCCAGGTAATGTACAGTAGCCACTACATGCTTGGCGAACAGGAAAATAATGGAAAGCCGATTAAAGGAACCATCTTGCATGATTGGAATAAAGCAGTAGATGACGCGGCGGAAGTTGGTTTGAAATATATGGTTTGTGCTTATTTGATGGACTCGGAACGTGGCGATTTAGATCATTACAAAAAAGTAGTTGACGATCTGAACAAAGCAGGAGAAAGATGTAAAAAATCCGGGATCCAATTGTGTTATCACAACCACAATTTTGAATTTGTAAGACAAGGAGATGTTTATCCTTACGACATTTTAATGAGTGCTGATAAAAACCTTGTGAAAATGGAAATGGATATTTATTGGGTTACTAAAGCAGGCATGGATCCGCTGCAACTTTTCAAAAAATATCCCGGCAGATTTCCCTTATGGCATGTGAAAGATATGGATAGAACTGCTGCCAAAGATTTTACAGAAGTTGGAAATGGAATTATCAATTTCAAAGAAATTTTCAAACACAAGAACGAAGCGGGCATGAAATATTTTTATGTGGAACAGGACAAAACTCCCGGCGATCCGTTTGTGAGCATCAAGGAAAGTATCGATTACATTAAGAAGAACTTGGTTTAGCAAAAATGAATAAATCTCTTTATCACTTTTTCACAAATGATCATCATCGCATCGATCAACTGCTGGATAAAGCGACAGAAAATCCCGGTGATGTTGAAGCCGATTATTATCACCAGTTTCGCACCGACCTTTTGAAACACATCAAAATGGAAGAGAAAATTCTTTTTCCTGCTGCCCAAAAAGCAAATGGAAATGGTCCGTTGCCGTTGGCCGCAAAGCTACGCCTCGATCACGCTGCACTCACTTCATTAATGGTGGTACCACCTTCTGAAGACGTGATCAAGGTGCTCCGTTATATTTTGCACAAGCATGATTTGTTGGAAGAAGAACCCGGTGGCATGTATGATGTTTGTGAGAAATTAACCGAAGGGGAAACGAACACTTTATTGCAGCAACTGGGGAAAGTGGCTGAAGTGCCTGTTCATCCGTTCAATGAAGCCGCGTATGCACTGGATGTGGCAAAAAGAACTTTGTTGAGAGCGGGATTTGATTATGATGATATAGTAAATAAGCCGTTGTAATTATTTAAAATAAAAACAAACAAATCTTAAACAAAAAATAATGAATAAAATTTTAAAAGGAATTGGTTTTGTTCTTTCCTTCATACTTCTTGCTTTGAATGGTTACAGCAAACCAACAAATAATGGCATTTTTCAAATCCAGGTTTATCATTTAAAAAATAACGAGCAGGTAAAAGCGACTGATGATTTTCTTCAAACTGCTTTCCTTCCTGCATTACATCGTTTTGGAATCAAAAATATTGGGGTGTTTAAACCGATAACTAACGATACAGCGAATGATAAACTGATCTACGTTTTGATTCCGTATTCTTCTGTTGATCAATGGGTGAAGATAAACGATCGGCTCAACGCTGATGCATCTTATAAGTCTTCAGGCGAAAAATTTTTGCACGCCGATTCAAAAAATTCTCCGTTTGTGAGATTGGAATCAATCCTGTTACAACCATTTGCCGGGCAGACTTTTTTAAAAATTCCAAAAACAAAAAATGCAGAAAGGGTTTTTGAATTGAGAAGTTATGAAAGCCCTACATGGCATCTTGCAGATAAGAAAAGAGCGATGTTCAACAAAGATGAGATGAACATTTTTAACAGGCTTGGTTTCGATCCTGTTTTTTATGGAGAAGTGATCTCCGGAAGCCGTATGCCTAACCTCATGTACATGCCGATTTTTAAGAGCGTTGAAGACCGGAACGCGCAATGGAAAGTGTTTGGAAATGATCCGAAATGGAAAGAGATTTCTGCCGATCCTTTCAATGAAAACAATGTTTCTGTGAACCATATTGATAGCATTCTTATGCATTCTACAGATTATTCAGATTATTAAATCCATAAAATAAAAGCGATGCATTTTAAAACATTTCCTTTTTTCAAAATCCTTTTTGCAGGTTGTTTTTTAATGATTTCTGCAAACACTTTTTCTCAAAAGATTGGAATTTTTGACGGGCAAACGGATGTTGGAAAAGTACTGCATAAAGGAAGTGCCAATTATAATTCTTCTTCGCAGGATTATTTGATTTCGGGATCTGGCGCCAACATCTGGTTTACCAACGATGAATTTCATTTTCTATGGAAAAAAATGAAAGGTGATTTTATCGTTCATGCAAGGGGAAATTTTTTAGGAAAAGGAGTTGAAGAGCATCGCAAATTTGGCTGGATGATCCGGCAAAGTTTAGATACGAGTTCCAAAATGATTGCGGCAACAGTTCATGGAAACGGGCTCACATCTCTTCAATACAGAGCTGCGCCTCACACGAACGTGGAAGAAAAGCAGTTTGATATCAAAGGGCCCGATGTCGTTCAGTTGGAACGAAAAGGGAATGAATTTATCATGTCTGTAGCGCATTTTGGGGACACATTGATTTCAAAAGAAATCAGCAATGTTGATTTTGATGGCGATGTTTATGTAGGATTATTTGTTTGTGCGCACAATAAAGACGCAGTTGAAAAAGTGGCTTTTGAAAATGTAAGAATTGTCATTCCGGCATCAAAAGATTTGGTTCCTTATCGTAGTTTTCTCGGAAGCCATGTCGAAACAATGCATGTGATAACCGGAAAGAGAAAAATAATTTATTCAGAAAATGCTTCGCTGCAGGCGCCCAACTGGATGAAAGATGGCAAAAGCCTGATCTATAATTCACACGGATCACTTTATCGTCTGGATCTAAAAAATTCGAAACCTGTTTTGTTGCCAACCGGAAAAGTAAAAGACATTAATAATGACCATGTTATTTCTTTTGATGGAAAAATGTTGGGGATTAGTGCGGTGAGTCCGGATGGAAAAATTGGTTCTACGGTTTACACCGTTCCGATTACCGGTGGCGAACCAAGACTCATAACTCCGCTACTTGGTTTTTCTTATTTGCATGGCTGGTCGCCCGATGGAAAGTGGCTGACTTACACAGCAAAAAGAGATAATGATCCAACACCTGCCGGTTTTGATATTTATAAAATTCCATCGCAGGGAGGAAAAGAAATTCAGCTCACCAATGTAACCGGCCTGGACGATGGGCCGGAATACAGTCCTGACGGAAAATATATTTATTTCAATTCGGTAAGAACCGGCCTGATGCAGTTGTGGCGCATGAAGCCGGACGGAAGCGACCAGGAACAACTGACAAATGATAATTACAACAATTGGTTTGCGCACGTTTCGCCTGATGGAAAATGGATCGTTTGTATTTCGTTTTTAAAAGATGAAGTAAAACCGGATGATCATCCATTCTACAAGCATGTTTATTTAAGATTGATGCCGGTAAGTGGCGGCCCTTTGAAAGTGATTGCTTATTTGTATGGTGGACAAGGAACGATCAACACCCCATCATGGTCGCCGGATAGTAAGAAGATTGCTTTTGTGAGCAATACAGATATGTCGAAATAGTAAGGTTGGCATTGTACTGTACTTTTTACTTTCATAATAAATCACATTTAAATAAAAAACAAAGATTATCATGAGCCGTTTAAAACGAATCTTTCAATTTGCCTTTTTACTTTTTAGTGCAATCTTTTTGGCGGGGCAAAAGAGTAAAGCTCAAACAAACGAAACCGCCATCAATGCTAAAGTGAATTCGTTGCTAAAGAAAATGACTCTCGAAGAAAAGGTCGGGCAAATGGCGCAGGTGTCGATTGAATCTTTAGGAAAAGTTGAAGGAGATAGTTTTGCTTTTGATGCGGCGAAATTAAAAGATGCGGTTGAACATTATAAGATCGGCTCTATTTTAAATTCTCCCGGAATTCCTTTAGAAGCTGCACAATGGAATGCAGTAATTCAGCAGATTCAAAATGCAGCAAACGAAACAAAAATGCGAATTCCTATTTTGTATGGCCTCGATGACAATCATGGTTGCAATTATGTTTTGGACGCTACTTTGTTTCCTCAGCAAATCGGGCAATCAGCAACCTGGAATCCGCAATTGGTATTTAATGCAGGGGTGATCACCGCTTACGAATCAAGAGCAGCAAGCGTTCCCTGGACTTTTTCTCCGGTTCTTGATCTGGGTACAAATCCACAATGGCCGCGCATTTGGGAAGATTATGGCGAAGATCCTTATCTTGATGCAACGATGGGAGTTGAGTTTATAAAAGGTGTTCAAAATCCATTGGGAGCGAAAGATAAACTGGCTGTAAGCATCAAACATTATATGGATTATTCTGATCCAAAATCAGGACACGACAGAAGCGATTCCTGGATTCCTGAATATTATTTGCGCGAATATCATTTGCCACCTTTTGCAGCAGCAGTGAAGGCCGGCGCCAGAACCGTGATGGTAAATTCTTCATTGATCAATGGCATTCCAACTCATATCAACAAACATTTGCTGACCGATATTATGAAAGGCGAATTGCATTTCACCGGCTTTATCGTTACCGATTGGCAGGATATTGAAAACGTGTATCGCCGCGATCACATCACCAAAAATATCAAAGATGCTACGATGCTTGCAATTAATGCAGGAATTGATATGTCGATGATTCCATACAACTATAAAGAATTTTGTACTGACCTAATTTCATTGGTAAAAGAAGGAAAAGTTTCGGTGAGCAGAATTGATGATGCGGTTACAAGAATTCTGAGAGTGAAAGAAGAACTGGATCTTTTTACAACGCCAATGACGTATCTGAAAGATTATCCAAAATATGCAAGCGAAGAATTTCATAAAGCGTCTTACAACACGGCTGCTGAATCGATCACTTTGTTGAAAAATGAAAACAATATTCTGCCGATCTCAAAGACTGCGAAAATTTTAGTAACAGGACCGAATGCCAATTCCATGCGTTGTTTGAATGGTGGCTGGAGCTACACATGGCAAGGTGAAAAAACGGATGTTTATGCAAAGCAATACAATACGATCCTTGAAGCTGTAACTAATAAATTTGGCAAAGAAAATGTAAAATACGAACAGGGAGTTGCTTATAATCCCGCCTGGGGAAAATTCAATGAAGATTCTTTGGTGAATTTTGACGAAGCCGTGAAAGCCGCTGCTGATGTGGATTACATCCTATTGTGCCTTGGTGAAAATAGTTATACAGAAACGCCTGGAAATATCAACGACATGAATTTATCTCCGAATCAAATCACACTTGCCAATGCAATGATCAAAACCGGCAAGCCCGTAATTTTAATTTTGAATGAAGGAAGACCAAGGGTGATTAATGAGATTGTTCCGGGTGTCAAAGGAATTTTAGATGCTTATCTTCCGGGAAATTTTGGCGCTGATGCGCTGGCTGATATTCTTACAGGAGATGTAAATCCGAGCGGAAAATTGCCGATTACTTACCCCCGTTATGTAAATGACCTGGTTGGCTATATTCATAAACCTTCAGAAGGAAGCGGAAATCCACAAGGCGGTGATTTTGATCCGCAATGGCCGTTTGGTTTTGGCTTGTCTTATACGACTTTTGCATACAGCGATTTGAAGATAAATAAAACCACTTTTGGTGCCGATGAAACTGCAACCATCACTGTTACTATAAAAAATACAGGAAGCAAAGAAGGAAAAGAGGTGGCCCAATTGTACTCTTCTCAATTGGTGGCTTCCATCACACCTGATGTAAAAAGATTGCGCCGTTTTGAAAAAGTTGATTTAAAACCAGGAGAATCAAGAACTGTAACATTTACATTGCCTTTAAAGGAATTGGCTTTTGTAAATA
>JBQCFI010000497.1:0-2128 GCA_051959325.1 Ginsengibacter sp.
ATTTGCAAAGAAGAAAGTTTTCATCAAAGACAAGGTTATGAAATATTGCTAACGCTTTGCCGCGGAAGCAAAGAACAAAAGGCGATGGCCCAGGACGCGCTCAATCGCTGGTGGTGGCCCAGTTTGATGATGTTTGGGCCAAATGATGATGCTTCACCGCATACAGCACAAAGCATGAAATGGAAAATAAAACGTTTTTCAAATGATGAATTGAGGCAAAAGTTTGTAGATGTGTGTGTAGAACAAGCTGAGATTTTAGGGATTACCATTCCGGATCCGGATTTAAAATGGAACGAAGAAAGAGGGCATTATGATTTTGGAGAAATAAACTGGGACGAATTTTGGAATGTGGTAAAAGGAAATGGCCCGTGTAATAAAGAACGCCTCGACGCCAGGATTTCTGCTCACGAAAATGGGGCATGGGTCAGAGAAGCTGCGATGGCATATGCTGAAAAGAAAAAGCACAAAAGGGATAAAGAAATTTTAGATAAAAAGAGTGATGTAAAAGTTTGAGGTCGCAAAGCAGATCGGGTAAAATAGCTACAGTCCGGCGTTCCGGTGTCTAAGACCTCAATTTGCCACCTCAAACAACGTAACGTTGTTCCTTCAAAAACTCAAAATCAAACACCGGCATAGAATAAGAAAATAGAAAAAGCATTTATTTCTTTGTTTACTGAATCAGCTTACGCCTTTTCTGTTAGCAGTTTTTCAATTGTTTTAGCAAAATATTCATGTTCCAGTTGATGAATTTTACCTGCAAGACTTTCCGGGCTTTCATTTTCGTTTAAAAAACATTTTGCCTGGAAGATCGTTTCACCGTGATCATACTTTTCATCGACGAAATGAATGGTGATCCCGCTTTCTTTTTCTTTCGCGGCTACAACTGCTTTATGCACTGCGCTACCGTACATGCCTTTTCCGCCATACGCCGGTAAGAGGGCCGGATGAATGTTGATAATCTGATGAGGAAAATGATGAATCAGAATAGGAGGTACTTTCCATAAAAAACCGGCAAGAACCACGAGATCCGGCTGGTACTGTTTTATTTCTTCGAAATAGCCGGTTTCATTAAATTTATTTTTTTCGATAAACAAAACCGGGATGTTTACATTTTTTGCAATTTCAACCACTCCAGCGCCGGGTTTGTTACAAACCACCAGCACAACTTCTGCTGTGTTTTTTTCTCTAAAATATTGAATAATTTTTTGTGCGTTGCTTCCGGCTCCGGAAGCAAATATGATAATCTTTTTTTTGTGATGCTGGTTCATGAAATGAAGTGCCTGTGATAATTGTATGTTGCTTTTTGTTTTATTTTTCGAATAAACAGAAGGATTAAAAACAAAAGTGATTATTTTATTTCTAATAATCGCAAAAGATCATTTTTTTGATTACCAGATTCCATTTTTCAAAAGGTAAGGTTATTTATTTTGATCACTTATATTTACTTTGAGATTTTAAAATCAGACCATGCAAAAAGCCTCTTCCTATTGCGAAGCAATTCTCTTAATGGATAAAGATAATGTACATCGCATTTACCACGACAACTATTATGGATTTCCGATCGAGGATGATAATGAGTTGTTTGAAAGACTGGTCCTCGAAATAAACCAGGCCGGATTAAGCTGGGATACGATTTTGAAAAAACAGAAAAATTTCAAAAAGGCATATAAAATTTTCAATATAAAAATGGTAGCGGCTTTTAATGCCAATGACTTTGAAAGACTGATGAATGACCCGGGAATTATCAGAAATAAATTAAAAATAAACGCTGCGATAGAAAATGCGAAAACAATACTGAAAATCCAAAAGGAATTCGGTTCTTTTAAAAACTGGCTGGATCTGAATCATCCAAAAAGCAAAGAAGAATGGGTGAAAATTTTTAAAACAACTTTCAAATTTACAGGGGGAGAGATTGTTAATGAATTTTTAATGAGTACCGGCTACTTGGTAGGAGCACATATTGAAACTTGTGTGATTTATCAAAAGGTATTAAAAGCGAAGCCACCGTTTTCCGTCAAATAAGGTTTTTAATCGGGTAAAGGCACAAATAAGCCATATTCTTATTGCTACACTTCAAACGATTGCTTTTCTCACTTTTTTAAAAAGTGTATTCTTATTTTTTCTTTTT
>JBQCFI010000498.1:0-14218 GCA_051959325.1 Ginsengibacter sp.
CGTTTATTGTGAAAAGGATGTGGCTACAGTCGCGAATGTGGTTTTAAGATTCAAAGGGTTGCCGCTTTTGAAAGACGAACAAATTGTGTTTGTCGATATAAAATAACAACGCTCCTCTTTCAGCAAAACAACAAATAAGAAGATTTTCTCTTTTCGCAATTCCTGTTCAAGTAGATATTTTTATTAAAAGGTAACTTTGAAGAATGAAATATCAAATTCTAGGGAAGTCTTCTCTCAATATCAGCAAAATCGGTTTTGGCTGCATGTCGTTAAAGCCTGGACAAAAAGATTTTAATGAAATAATTGATGCGGCAATTGATAATGGCATCAATTATTTCGATACAGCAGATTTATATGACAAAGGATTAAATGAAACGTTACTGGGAAAGGCGTTTAAAGGAAAAAGAGACAAAGTTATTATCGCTTCAAAAGCCGGAAACCAATGGCGCGCCGATGGCAGCGGATGGGATTGGAATCCCCGGAAAGATTATATTTTGAAATGCGCTGATGAAAGTTTGAAACGGCTACAGGTTGATTACATTGATTTGTTTCAATCGCATGGAGGAACCATGGAAGATAATATTGACGAAACTATTGAAGCGTATGAAACTTTAGTAAAGCAAGGAAAGATCCGATATTATGGACTTTCATCAATCAGGCCGAATGTGATACGCGAATTTGTACAAAGATCCAATCTTGTAAGTGTGATGACGCAATACAGTTTATTGGACCGCCGTCCGGAAGAAAGCACTTTGAAATTGTTGCATGAAAATAACATCGGTGTTTTAGTAAGAGGCAGTGTTGCTTCAGGTTTGCTGATCGATAAGCCGGCAAAAGCATATTTGAATTATAAGGAAACCGAAGTGGCTGCGGCTGCAAAAGCAATTCAAACCGTTTCTTCAACTGAAAGAAATCCCGCGCAAAGTGCAATTCAATATGTTTTAGAAAATCCGGCAGTTACTTCCGCTGTTGTTGGAATCAGAACTAAGGAGCAATTGAAAGAAGCAGTTGACGCCATTGATAAGCCGCTAACAGAAGAAGAAATAAAGGTTTTAAAAGAATCAGTTCCCGTAAATTTTTACGAACAACACCGGTAGTTTGGTATTTTCTAAATCCGATTCTTTGACAACCTTCATTCCATAAATTAAACGAAATAAAAATTCGCCAAATCATTTTATTCTTTTTATCAAAACAGAATGAACACAATTCTCATCCAGGTTATAAAACAAGAAAACAAGATCTTTCTTTGTTTACTGCTGATGAAAATCAGGAATGATTCTTTTTCAAATCCAAAATAGAAAAATCGCTCTCATCTTTTTGAATCGTATTTTTTAAAATCCCAAGGCCTTGCACTTCCATTTCTATCGCATCACCTTCCTGCAGCCATTGTTCTTTATAATTTGGATCGTTTAATTTTCCCGTTCCGTTCAATTCCAAAAAACAGCCGGTACCAACAGTGCCGCTTCCAATAATATCGCCGGGATATAATTGAACGCCATAACTGCAACGCTCAATAATTTCTGCAAACGTCCAATCCATATCTGCAAAATTGCCTTCGCTCACCTGCACCCCATTTACCCTGCACTTCATTTTTAAATTGTAGGCGTTTCCGGCATGGTTTTCTTTGGGATCGATTTTGAATTCTTCCAATTCATCAGCAGTAACCAGCCACGGGCCCATTGCGGTAGCAAAATCTTTTCCTTTGGCCGGGCCAAGATTTAATTTCATTTCTTCCATTTGCAAAGTGCGCGCACTGAAATCGTTCATCATCATATATCCGCCAATATATTCATCCGCTTCTGAAGCCTTTATATTTTTTCCGGGTTTGCAAATTACAACGGCTACTTCCAGTTCAAAATCAAGTTTCTTAAAATGATCCGGCATGCAAATTATTTTTCCAGGACCGGTAATGCTGTTGTGATTGGTAAAATAAAAAACCGGAAATTCATCAAATTCGGGAATCATCGGTGCATTTCGGTTTCTGCGGGCGGTGGCCACATGCTGCCGAAATGCATAAGCGTCGCGACAACTCGTCGGACTGCTGACCGGTGCTATTAATTCTACTTCATCAAGCGGTATTGCACGATAGCGGCTGGTTCCTTCGACTAACCGCCGATTGATAGAATGCGCAATTGGAAAAGCATCTTCACAATAGTTTAAAAACATCGTCATCGTTACGGGTAAATTGGGGTTCAAATTATCGGTATCAAACAAAAATCCATTTACCAACAGGGCTAATTGCTCCTGTTCTTCTTTTAAATAAGAAACTAATTTCATTCAGATTGAATTTTATTTGGTTTGCAAGGTAAATTAATTGCACAGCATAAAATATCGCCGTGCTGTTATCGAAACTACTGCCGGTGCCTGTAATTTTTAAGCAAAAAAACTTTGCTTTTTATCGCACAATTTTTGTGTAGTAACAATGGGTTATCAAGGCGAGCGAATTCCCAAAAACGGCGGATGACTTTTCGTCTTATTTTTGCAAAAGAAATGTAAGCGTATGAAATTTGAGAAAATACACAATAAAGGTCAGGCGCAGATATTCAGAAGCCAGTATTTAGAATGCTTTACTAAAACACATCCACTGGTTATCTGGGGATTATATTTACCGGTTGTACTTTTTTTGCCTTTTTATTCAAATCAAAAATTTGGCTTTGCTCCTTGGATCATTGCCCTGCTTTTTCTGTCCGGAGTTTTTTTCTGGACTTTTTTTGAATACATCATGCATCGTTTTGTTTTTCATTTGGCAAGCGATAATCCGCGAATGCAAAGAATCAGCTATGTCTTGCATGGAAACCATCATGAATTTCCGAGAGACAAGCAACGTTTGTTTATGCCACCGGTACCAAGTCTTATTATTGCATCGATTGTATTCCTTTTGATGTATGGAGCGATGCACACCAATGCTTTTGCATTTTTCCCCGGATTTTTATTGGGCTATCTCCTTTATGGAAGCATGCATTATGCCATTCATGCGTGGAATCCGCCTTTCAAATGGATGAAACCCATTTGGCGCAATCACCATTTGCATCATTACAAAAGTGAGGACAAAGGCTTTGGAGTCAGCACCCATATTTGGGACCGGATTTTTGGTACCGGGTTCGATTTAAAAAAGGAAAAAGAAGATAAAGAAGAAGTGCGGAAACTGATGTATGAAAGAAGTTGATTACCATTTTTCTTCGCCGTTTTCGGCATTATTTTGTTGAGTAAATTTTTTCCTGCTTTCCATTTTTTGGAATTGTCTTTCTATAATTAAATCGGCTATAACAGCCGCCGCGTCTTTGTGCAAATTTTCTTCTAAATAAAAGCGGATTTTTTTTTCATTTACATCAATGCGGTAAAGCAACTGTATTAAAGACTGAAAATCTTTATTGATCAGCTCATTGATCAGAAAAATTAATTCTTCCCGCGTTTTTTCTGATGATATCCGCTCAATTGCATTAGCAGCAGAGATTATTTTATCAGGGATAGATGGTTGCATAAGGATGAATATAAAAAAACTGAAGCTTCTTGTAAGATTACACGGAGTTGCAAAGACGAGCACCAGGACTACGAAGTCATCTTTAAAATAAATACCGATACAATTCTTCCACTTTTCCTAAGGGAACTACTTCGATATTGAACTTATTTTTTCCCAAACCTTTGGTGTTGTATTTACTTACAATTATTTTTTCAAAGCCTAATTTTTCTGCTTCCGCGATTCTTTGTTCAATACGGTTCACTGCCCTGATTTCTCCACTTAATCCAACTTCTCCTGAAAAACAAATCTGCATCGGCAACGGCGAATCTTCATAAGATGAAAGTAATGCGCTCAAAACTGCCAAATCAATCGATGGATCCTCCACTTTTAATCCACCGGCTATGTTGATAAAAACATCTTTCACACCGAAATGAAATCCGCCGCGTTTTTCTAAAACCGCCAGCAGCAATTGTAATCTTCTCAAATCAAAACCAGTATTGGTTCTCTGCGGCGTTCCATAAACACTCTGCGTTACCAATGCCTGCACTTCAATTAACAATGGACGAATTCCTTCCATCGTTGCCGCAATCGCAACGCCGCTTAATTGTTCTTCTTTTTGAGTGATCAGAATTTCTGAAGGATTTTTTACTTCTTTCATTCCTTCTCCCGTCATTTCATAAATTCCCAATTCGGAGGTAGAACCAAAACGGTTTTTCAAAGTTCGTAAAATCCGGTAAGCATAATGTCGGTCCCCTTCAAATTGCAAAACCGTATCAACCATGTGCTCGAGAATTTTTGGACCGGCTATGTTTCCATCTTTTGTAATGTGGCCGATTAAAAAAACGGGTGTGTTTGATTCTTTGGCAAACCGCTGAAGTTCGGCAGCGCTTTCCCTGATCTGAGACACACTTCCGGGCGACGATTCTATATATGGAGATTGTAAAGTTTGAATAGAATCAACAATTACCAATTGTGGCTTTACTTTTTTTATTTCTTTAAAAATCGTTTGCGTGTTTGTCTCGGTAAGAAGAAAAAAATCATCATTCAGAATTTGCAATCTGTCGGCGCGCATTTTTATTTGCTGTTCGCTCTCCTCGCCGCTGATGTATAACGTGCGGATATTTTTTAATTGCAAAGATGCCTGCAAAAAAAGTGTTGATTTTCCAATGCCCGGTTCGCCTGCAATCAATACAATACTTCCTAAAACAATTCCGCCGCCAAGCACGCGATTGAGTTCCGCGTCCTGTGTTATAATCCGTTTTTCTTCACTGCTTGTTACGTCCTGTAATGAAATCGTTTTTAATCCGCCACTCAATCCAGAAAATTCTTTCCACTCACTTTCCTGTTTTTCATTTCCTCTTACAATCACTTCTTCAACAAACGTATTCCATTCATTGCATGATGGACATTTACCAACCCATTTGGTAGATTCCTGTCCGCAGTTGCTGCAAAAAAAAGCAGTCTTTGTTTTACTCATTTAATTAATGTGCTAATATGATCATTTGCGAGCTAATGTGCAAATATAATAATGCCTTGAGGTGAAAATATGAATCTTGAATATTTATGCTTTTACTGAAAGATATGTTCAACCTAATTTGTTCGTGGTAAAGCTACATCTACAAACATGAATTTTAATTTCATTGAACGATCCACGTTGTCAAGATCGATTTTACGCAGTTGCTTATAAAAAGTAAAAGAGCCAGTATCACTACCAGCTCTTTGTACTTACTAACCCATTAAATTCTATTGCTAAATTACAAATTGCAAACAGATAAACAAATTAATTTTCGGCGATGTGAATAAATTTTCTATCCTTTCACATATAACCGGCAATTCTACTCCAAATCTGTTAGTGATTGATTATCAACCACTAAAGCAAGAAAAAGGCGACTCTTCTTTTTTTCAGAAAAAAATATTTTTTAATTATTCGGTTTATATTATAAAGTACTTTATATTCGTGTTAAATTTATAAAATGTATAGGCTAATTTTCCTCCCCTTGCTTTTAATAAGTTTTTGTGGAATTGCACAAACGAAAATTAGTGGTAAAGTAATGGATGGAAAAAGAAAAGGTTTGTCAGCAATCAGTATTAGCCTTGTCGATTCTTACGATGGCAGCACAACAGATTCAGCAGGAAATTTTTCATTCATTACAACAGCAACAGATGAACAGATTTTAAAAGCGACCGCAACAGGTTATAAAGATTTTGAACAAAAAATAACTATCGGTTCCACACCAATAATCATAAACATAGAATTAAAAGAATCTATTACCGAGTTAAAAGCTGTAGTTATCAGCGCAGGAACATTCGAAGCCAGCGATGCAAAAAGAGCAACAGCATTAAACCCGATCGACATCGTAACAACTGCAAGCGCCAATGGTGATATTACTTCAGCAATAAAAACTTTGCCGGGCACACAACAGGTCGGCGAAAGTGAAGGCTTGTTTGTAAGAGGAGGGACCGCAGATGAAACAAAATATTTTATTGACGGCACGCTGGTTAATAATTTTTATTACAGCAGCGAACCCGGACAAGCGACGCGCGGAAGATTCAATCCGTTTTTATTTAAAGGGACGATTTTCAGTTCGGGTGGATATTCGGCTTTATACGGTCAGGCACTATCTTCTGTTTTGCTGTTGGAGTCAATAGACCTTCCTGAAAAAACCTCTGCTGATTTCGGAATATCGTATCTGGCAGCGAATGCCGGAATTCAAAAACTTTCTAAAAACAAAAAGTCATCGTGGGGAGTTACCTATGCTTATGCAAATCTGGCATTGGCTTTCGCGATGGTTAAACAACGATTTGACTATTTCCGCGTGCCGCAAACACATGAGGCAGACATAAATTATAGAATAAAAACTTCTCCAACAGGTATGTTGAAATATTATGGATATTTCAATTCTACTGATGTTGGCTTCAGAAACCAGGATGTGGATTCTTTAAATTTAAAAGACGCTTTTGGTTTAAAGAATTTGAACATGTACCACAATCTGTCCTGGAAAGAATATCTTGGCAAAGGCTGGAAAGTGAATGTCGGAGCATCTTTCAGTACCAATAAAGACAATATCAAAAATGAATTGCAAAATAGTGACAATGAAAAACAAGAATTGAATGACCAGCCGTTGTATGCTTATAAAAATTTCAATCTAATCAACAAGGGCCAATATGAAAATGCAAAAGTGGTTTTTGAGAAGAATTTAAAATCATTAAGTGCTATTCGATTTGGTGTTGAAAACAACTACAGCAATCAAAAATCAATTTACAATGAATTTGATGGTGCCAGTTATTCACAAACGGTAAAAGAAAATATTTTGTCGGCGTTTGGCGAGTCAGACATTTATCTTAATAATAATATTGCGGCAAGAGCCGGTGTGCGCACAGAACACTCAATGTTATTAGAGAAATGGAACCTAGCGCCGCGCATTTCTTTCGCTTATAAATTTTCAGACAAGAGCCAGGTGTCTTTGGCTTACGGAACATTTTACCAAAACCCCGATAGAAAATATTTGCCTTCAATAAATGCCTTGCATTTTCAAAAAGCCACACACTACATTGCGCAATATGAAAAGATTACGAGCAACCGCACATTCCGAACTGAACTTTTTTATAAAAAATATGACGACCTGATAAAAACCGGTGGTTCCTATAATGAAACATTCACGGCTATTAACAACAACGGTTTCGGCGATGCCAAGGGAATCGAATTTTTCTGGCGCGATAAGAAAACCATTAAGAATGTGGATTACTGGATTTCATATTCTTACCTCGACACAAAAAGAGATTTTTTAAATTATCCTTTCGCATTAGAGCCGTCTTTTGTTTCGAAGCATACTGCCTCTTTGGTTGTAAAAAAGTTTGTCATGCCGATAAAAACACAGTTTAATATGTCTTACACTTTTGCAAGCGGACGGCCTTATCACGATTTGGTGGCAGATAACAGTAGCAATTATAAATTACTCGAAAGCGGTCGCACAAAGGATTATAACAATTTAAGTTTTAGCGTTAATTATCTGCCTACTGTCGGTAAAGCAAAAGCAAAAGCATTTTCCGTTTTTGTATTTTCTGTTACCAATGTTTTGGGATTTAAAAATGTTTATAGTTATAATTTTTCAGTAAACGGACAAAATAAAGTTGCAATAACTCCTCCTGCAAAAAGGTTTATTTATCTCGGATATTTTGTGAGCCTGGGAATTGACAGGACGCAGGATGAGATTAATAATCATTTATAAGGCTCAAAACAGAAGGCGAAGGCAAAGGATAGAAAGAAAACCTGTTATTAAAAATGAATTAAATTGTAATAATCATTTTTTAAAAATTTTAAATTTATTATTATGGAACAAGATGTAAAAGACCCGGAATTATGGAAAATTGCTCAAAGAAGAGCCGGTTTTAGAACACATGTGCTCATTTACTTTATCATGAATATTCTTTTCTGGACAATTTGGTATCTCAGTTTGAAAAACACTCCAAATCCGCCCACGCAGATCGATAAAATACCATGGCCTGTGTGGCCAATGGTCGGTTGGGGAATTGGTTTATTTTTTAATTACCTCTCTGCATATCGAAACACCAATTCATGGGCAGAAAAAGAATATCAAAAACTTAAAAACAAACAATAACCGGGTAGAAGCGAAATGCGAAAAGCTGTACGCGAATGCTCAATTAAAAACAAACAAATGAAAAAATCAATTTTATCCGCAGTATTTATTTTATTCGCCGGATTCACATTCGCTCAAAGTGCGAAATATGAAAGCGCAATGAAAGCAAACATCAGCCGGCTCGATTCTATGGCCGTAAAAAATAGCGCCGAAGATTTATCAAATAGTTTTATCAGAATCGGTGATGCCGAAAAAACACGGTGGCTGCCTTATTATTATGGTGCTTATTGTAAAGCATTCCAGGCATTAGCAGAAAAAGACAACTCAAAAAAAGATGCTTTGGCGGATAAAGCAACTGAACTAATTACAAAAGCAGAAACTATTCTGGGAAAAGAAAATTCTGAAACAGATGTGATTAAAAGTATGATTGCCACTGCCCATATGATGGTTGACCCTGCAAGCAGGTATATGACTTACGGGCAGGACATCAGCAGTAATCTTCAAAAAGCAGAAGCTCTGGATTCAACCAACCCAAGACCGGTTTTGGTGCAGGCACAAAACACTTTTTTCACGCCTGAACAATATGGCGGAGGGAAAGATGCAGCAAAACCGATGTTTAAAAAAGCGCAACAATTATTTTCCAGTTTCAAACCGGAAACAGATCTTTCTCCTGCCTGGGGCCAAACAAGCCTGAACTATTTTTTATCGCAATACAAATAAATTTTTATGGATTCTGAAATGAAAATGTCTGAATCAGAAAGTATGGAGTTGATCACTTCGATGATCAATAAAGCAAAAAACTTCTATGGAGAAACAGGATTATTCTATCTTATTTGGGGATGGGTTATTTTGTTTTGTTGTCTTACCTCATTTGTTACTGTATATTTTTTCAAGAACGAAAACGGGAATTTTGTGTGGCTCGTGATTTACCTGGTTTTAATTTTTCAAATAATTTATAATAGAAGAGTAAAGAGATTTCAGCGAACAAGAACTTATACCAGAGACATCAACGGATTTGTATGGATTGCCTTTTTTATATGTTTGATGCTGACGATTTTTATTTGCGCATCGTTTAAAAGACCTGAGTTGATCACTCCGTTACTATTGGTTTTGTATGGAATGCCCACATTTTTATCAGGCATTATTATAAAATTCAAGCCTTTAATTATTGGTGGAATTTTTTGCTGGCTGATGGCATTTATCTCGCCTTTTATCAAGATCGAATATCAGGTGCTATTAAGCGCTGCAACAGTTATAGCCGCATGGATTATTCCCCGGCATCTTTTGAGAAACAAATATAAAAGCGAAGTAGCAGGTAAAAATTTTGGAAATGGATTTTAAAGAACTTGATCCCATATTGCATTCACAGCTACGGCTGGCCGTGATGTCGCTTTTAATCAGTGTAAAGGAAGCTGAGTTTACCTTTTTAAAAGAAAAAACAAACGCCACATCCGGCAACCTCAGCGTCCAAATCAGCAAGCTAAAAGAAGCCGGCTATATAGAAATCATCAAGCAATTCAACAATAATTATCCTCAAACCATTTGTAAGATAACGCCGAAAGGAATTCTCGCTTTTGAAAATTATGTAAAAGCTTTGCAAAGCTATATGACACTTTGACCTCCTTTTTAAAAAGAAAACAAGAATCGGAATTATTTCTTTGTTTACCGGAAAATAAATCGCTTTTATTTTGTTAGTGTTTACTTGAATAATCCGTTGATATAATTGCTCAGTTCAGTATTACCACTTACTTTTTGTGCGGTGCTTATTTTACTAAAAGCCTGTTTGAAACCCGGATCCAAAAAGCCACGGTACTGCTCAGGTATCTGGTTTCTGAACTTCATAATTTCATCAACTCCTGCTTTTACGTTTGCTGCATTTTTTACGGTAGCGAGATATTTTGCAAAAGTGAAAGCATCTTTTATTTTCTCTTCAGAAAGAGGTAAATTTTTAAAATGATTGAGTAAAAAATCAAAGTCTTCCGGTGAAGCGGTTTTCATAATGATAGTGGAAACTACATCCCCCAATTTTCCCAAAGCGTCATTGCTGTATTTCTTTGCAAGAGTATATGCCTCTTCGGGTTGTAGGTTTGCCAACCCGTCGAGAGCCGCGCCAGATACTGAATACGAAGAATCGTTTACATATTTTTCAAAAAGCGGCTGGTATTTTTTATCAGCCAATTTTGCAAGTATTTCAATCGCTTTTGCCTGCACCTTTTTGTCGGGATCTTTTGAAGCGATTTGTTCAATAGTAGTTAAAACAGCCGGCTCAGAATATCCTTTTATGTTGTCTAAATTATTTAAAGTAAACAACCGCAACCCGTCATATTTATCAGTTAATCCAAGAGCGAGGTTGCTCATTTTATTTTTGGCAAAATACTGCAGCGCTTCTCTTCTGTCAAGATAGTTTGGCGCATATTTATATTGTTGCTCAAATTCATCTGCGGTTTTATTATCATGTTTTATTGCCAGCAAAACTTTATCGGCATCCACATTTACCAACGTTGGTTTTTGAGCGCTTGCAAAATAAAAAGTATCGGCCCGGTTTTCCAACCATACCTTATATCTTTTCTTATTGGCTCCATCCCTGTAAACATCAATAGCTACAGGTAATTTGAAAACCTTTCCGGTATTCTGCGTTTGATTGACAATCACCCTTTCTTTTCCGTTATTGTACTCATAATTAATGTCCAGCGTTGGCTGACCGCTTCCATAATACCATTGATTCCAAAACCAATTCATATCCTGACCGGTTACATCTTCAAAGACCAATCTGAGTTCCTGGGCTTCCGCCGATTTGAATTTATACAAATTCAAATATTCATTCAGCGCTTTAAAAAATGCCTCATCACCCACATAGTTTCTCAACATGTTTAAAATCCGTCCGCCTTTGTTATAACTAACGGCGTCGAACATGTCTTCCCTGTTTTTATAATAAAATCTTACCAGGTCTTTGTCCTCACTACCGCTTAATAAATATCCCTGCATGTCGTCATAATTTAGCTCATCCGCCGCATCTTTTCCATGCCGGTATTCGCGCCACAAATATTCACTGTAGTTTGCAAAAGATTCGTTTAAAGTGAGATTGCTCCAGCTTTCACAGGTTACCAAATCGCCAAACCAATGATGAAATAATTCGTGCGAAATGTCATCTTCCCAGGCATTTCCATCCACCAGTTGCCGGGCATTTTGATAAGCGCCATCCTGGTGAAGCGTTGCAGTCGTATTTTCCATGGCGCCGCTTACATATTCTCGTCCTACTATTTGGTCATATTTTGGCCATGCATAGGGATAGTTTAGAATTTTTGAAAAATAACCAATCATAGCCGGCGTTTCACCAAATATTTTTTTCGCTACAGGAGCATATTCCTTTTCTACATAATAATTTACCGGGATATTTTTATAATGATCTTTCACAATTGCATAATCTCCTACGCCCATAAAAAATAAATATGGAGCGTTTGGCAAATCCATTTTCCAGTCATCCGTGCGGGTGCCATCCGTGTTTTTCTTTTGACCAACCAAAAGTCCGTTGCTTAGTGTTACATATTTAGATGGAACGGTCATCGAAATTTCCTGCGTAGTTTTTTGGTCCGGCTTATCAATTGTTGGAAACCAAACACTGTTTGATTCAGTTTCTCCCTGCGTCCAGATCTCGATATGCTCGTTTGTTTTTCCAAGTGGATTTATGAAATATAGACCTTTTGCATCGGATATTGCAGCGCTTCCCTGCACCTTTACTTCGTTCGGCTTGGATATGTAATTGAGATAAATCGTGTATTTTTCTCCTTCCTTATAAGTTTTATCCAACGTAATTCTCAATTGCAAACTATCATAAGTGTATTTCAAAAGAACTTTTGATTTACCATTTACCATCGCAATTTCCCTAATTTCCATGCCTTTTGCATCGAGCGTCAAAGAATCTGTGGGATAAAAATGAGGCTGAAGCGTCACCCATTCCTGGCCATACATCCATTGTTTGTTGTAATCAAAACATACGGCAAGTTTGGTGTGAACAAGGTCATTTATTTTAGGATAAGTACCGCGATAAATGTGTTTCCAGGCGGTATCAGATGTGGATGAAGTGTTATCTGTGGAATCTTCATTTTGTTGTGCGGAGGCAGAAGCGATTAAAGCAAAAAACAAAAACGCCAGAGAAATTTTTTTCATGAAAGGTCTTATTATAGCGACAAAAATAGTGGCTAAAGATAAAAAGTTCTTATTTTTTCTTTAGAAGGCAATTATTTATTATGAAATGAAATAGATTTGAAAAAATAGATTTGCCGATTATGTTTATTCTTCGTTTCAAAAAATTATTTTTTCTTTTTTTGATAACTGTTTTTTCTTTGTCAGTAAAAGCACAAATAACTCATTTTGTTTATCTGCAAACCGAAAACGGGCAGCCTTTTTATATAAAACTGAATAACAAAATAATCAGCTCTTCTGCCGCAGGATATCTCATTCTTCCGAATATTGCCGACGGCACTTATGAAATGGAAGTGGGTTTTCCAAAAAATGAAATTCCTGCAGGTGATTTTACTTTTTCTATCGATAAAACTAATGAAGGCTTTCTCATAAAAAATTTCGCAGACAAGGGATTGCAGTTGTTTAATATGCAAACCCTTGCTTTAATTCCTGCCAATCAAACGATAACGGATACGACCAAAGTAGTTGCTTCGGCTCCTGTAAAAAAAGATGCAGATCCGTTTACAAAAATGCTGGCAAATGTGGTGAAGGATTCTTCGATTTTAGAAAATCATGAGGTAGTTGTTGCGAACCCTTCAAAACCCGCGGATACTGCTGTTGCAATCAATAACGATTCAGCGGTCACAGCAAGCAGTTCCACTTCCTCAACAACAATTCCTGCTGATACAACTGCCGTGGCAACTGCAAACCCAATTTCCAAAATTTTAAGCAAAGATGATAAAGATGGTTTGCAAATGATCTATGCTGATAAGGGTAGCGACAAAACAGACACAGTAAGTGTTTTTATGCCTGCTAAAAACAAACAGTCTGCTGCTGAAAATAACGCAGTTGTCAAAAACGAAAATCCTCCTGTTTCTTCGTTTACTGATACTGCCCAATACACGATTACGCCTACGATAATAAAGCCATCAACCGATACGAGCGCGTCAGGATTTGTTGCAAGAAAAGACAGCATCTACGTAAATAATGATGCTAAAACAGCGCCGGTACAGGTTTTTACTATTGGGCCAGCGAAAGAAAAGTCCGAAAAGAAAGAAGATGCTGACGAAAAGACAAGCGGTAAAAAAACCGGTGCAATTACTGACGTAAAAGTTACCGATGCTTCTTCTGAAAAACAGAAAAACAAGAACAACAAAGCTCCTGAAAGCGAGATTGTCGTTTTGCCGAAGGTAGTAACCACTTCAAAAGTAAATTCTGACTGCAAAGCATTTGCAAGCAATGAAGATTTTTTAAGACTTCGAAAAAAAATGGCTGCAGAAAGCAACATGGATAATATGTTGAGAACAGCCAGGAAATATTTTAGAAGCAAATGTTTTAGCACGGAGCAGATAAAAGATCTTTCTTATCTTTTTTTGACCAACGAAGGAAAATACAAATTCTTTGATGCCGCCTATCCATTCACATCCGATTCAGATCAATACGAAATACTGCAATCTCAGTTGACGGATGAATATTATATCACCCGTTTCAAAGCAATGATTCGCAAATAATCATTTTTTTAAAGGCTGCTTATGCCAAGATATTTTATAGAAGTTAGTTATAAAGGCACAAATTATTCGGGATTCCAGGTACAAAAAAATGCCAACAGCATCCAGGCAGAAATGGAAAACGCTTTATCGATATTTTTTAAACAATCCTTTTCTCTTACCGGTTCTTCGCGTACCGATGCCGGTGTTCATGCGCTGCAAAATTATTTTCATTTCGACAGTGACATTGTTTTAGAAGAAAAAAAAGGATTTGTTTACAACCTGAATTGCATTCTTCCACTTGACATTGTAATAAAAAGAATATTCCAGGTAGATGAAAATGCGCATTGCCGCTTTGATGCCATATCACGGGAATACAAATACTATATCTTCAGAAATAAAAATCCTTTTTTGCAAGACCGGGCATTTTATTATCCTTATCCTTTAGACATAGACAAACTGAATGATGCCGCAAAACTGTTAATGATTTA
>JBQCFI010000499.1:0-6529 GCA_051959325.1 Ginsengibacter sp.
AACCGATAGTAGCAAAGCCATTGGTACACTGGAAGGTGAAGAAGAAAATGGTACCGACAATTTTAAACTGAAAGGAACCTTTCAAAGTATAAACGTAAAACTACAATATCTTACGAATGCTGAAAATGGTGGCAATGATAACGGGCCACATGCCGGTTTTTCTTATTCCGGTAAAGTAGATACACTGGCCAAGCCAATATTGCTCAGACTGGTTAATGTGAATGATAAAAATGATTCTTTGGTTATTAGGCACGGTTAACTCTTTTGGTAGTAAACAGGGAATGTTTTTCAAGTAATACCTATGTATTAATGCATCTTGTACTATTAAAAATTGAAAGCTTGCTGAAACAGCTTCTCTTCTTCCAGCTGGATACCAGTAGACAAATAAATAACTGCATTTTATAATTTACTGCTATCCTTCGTAAGACAGGAAGTATAGCAGAAGTTGCTGTTCTTTTGGTCAATGTTCAGCAAATAAATAAATCATTGTTTATTTATTCGCTGTTAATGGAGTGTGAGACAACAACGATCGTTGAATAGTAAACGATACCTGAAGCTCGCCGAACAATTATTTTCATAATTGGTTTTATCGATTATATGTAGGTACAATAGTTTCGAAATAGGTAAAAAATAGTTCTGCTTTGGAAAAATCATGACCTTTGTGTTAATACAAAATAAATGAGCATCATGATTGATTTTATTAGACAGCCCTGGCCGTGGTATGTAGCGGGCCCGCTGATCGGATTGACAGTACCTTTATTATTGATAATTGGGAATAAAAGACTCGGTGTTTCCTCCTCTCTTCGACATATATGCGCGGCTTGTGCACCTTTAAAAATTCCATTTTTTCATTACGACTGGAAGAAAGAAGCCTGGAATTTATTTTTTGTCGGAGGCATATTCGCCGGAGGTTTTATAGCCGCCACATTTCTCATGAACGGGCAGCCAATGAACATAAACCCGCAGATTGTATCTCAATTTTCTGCTTACGGAATCCACGATCTGCATTCATCTGTGCCAGCAGAAGTTTTTAACTGGCAACAGTTATTAACTGCAAGAGGACTTATTATGATGGTTGGTGGAGGCTTTATGGTGGGCTTCGGCACGAGGTATGCCGGAGGTTGTACATCCGGCCATTCCATCATGGGAATCTCCAATTTGCAGCTGCCTTCATTAATTGCAACGATCTGCTTTATGGCTGGTGGCTTTTTGATGTCTAACCTTCTTTTACCTTTTATTTTAAAACTTTGACCCAATGAATAATATCTCGCAAGCAGAACCGGAACCAAAAACACAAATAGAAACGAACACTGACTTTGAAGTTAGCTCACTGGATGAAATGTGCATTAACGAATCAACCTTGCATCATCCCTGGTGGTTCAATATAAAATATTTATTTGCCGGAATTCTTTTTGGGATCATCCTCGTAAAGTCGGAAGTCATTTCCTGGTTCCGCATCCAGGAGATGTTTCACCTCGCCAGCTTCCACATGTACGGCGTAATCGGCTCGGCAATAATAACTGGAATGATCTCGGTTTACCTTATTAAAAAATTCAACATAAAAACGATCTACGGCGAAAAGATTGAATTCCATCCAAAGAAATTAAACAAAGGGCAAATTTATGGCGGCCTTATTTTTGGATTTGGCTGGGCATTAACAGGTGCATGCCCGGGACCATTATTTGCTCAAATCGGTACAGGCGCGTTCGTAGTAATTGTCACTTTATTAAGCGCGATTTTGGGAACGTGGGTGTTTGGTTTATTGAGGGAAAGATTGCCGAGGTAAGTAATCCTGGTTTTTTTGTAATATTGCACGAATAATAAAACCACGTCTAACTGTTACCGCTTATGAAGAAAACCTTTATCATACTAATTGTTGCCATACCACTTCTCAGCTTTACTTTATTGCCAGTAGTATTTATCCGGGACGATGTTAAAAAAATAGATGCTTTACTGGTATTGCCGCCTGTTACTCAAATAGGTATAATCAGTAAGGGAAGCAAGGCACAAAATTACGACGCATCGTCTGATAAAACATTTGAAATAACAAGCGATTACTTACAAAAATGCTTTCCCAATTCTGTAAAAACGAAATATTTTTCCGCGGATTCTTTATCTCACGCAAAACTTGATAATTTTATTCTGACGATTACCAGCAGAATAAATTTTGAAAAGCAGGCAAGAAAGTATCATCTGCCAGACTCTATTGTAACCTTATTTGATACTGCAAAAATTCATTTTGTTTTTTGCATCTCCAATATAGGTTTTAATAGAACAAGAGATAATTTTATTAATACCTACCAGCGAAGAGAGATGATCAATTTCTTTATAATACCGATGTACAAGCCACACGAATCCTTTTCGTCTGTTACCTGCATGATACTTGATCTGAGGCAAAAAAATATCCTGTATTTTGAGAGAGATGTTTTAGAGAACAGGGATCCAACAGATATTAACATAATTAAACAACAAGTCGGCAGAATAATTAATCACTGTTTTATTTGATTTTCGGGCAGGAACGCCGGCCGATTGATAAACCAAGTTATCAAATCTCTAAATCCGATCGAAGGCTCATTGTACAAGGGTGCATTTTCGACGAAACACAAAACCCCGATATTTCTTCTTTTGCTGAAAGGTCTTAATTAAGCCTGGAAAATTTGATAGACAACATTGAAATCTTTCCCCTATTTCTCATAAAAATCCTATACATTTATTCACCAATAAATTATCGATTTATTGACCATGCTTTTCCTTTTTTATTCATTGAAAAAATAATTTTATGGCGAATACAAAACCATCCCGTAGAAATTTTATCAAACAGCTTGCAGGCACGGCGGCTGCAATTGCTGCATCACCACTTGCTTCGCTCGCAGACAAACAAAACGCTGAAGAACGCATCCTGCAATATGAAAGAAAATTTACTGCCAATGACCAGATAAATATCGCAGTAATTGGCCTTGGGATTATGGGAAATAATGATTTGCAAACTTCTTTGAAAGTTCCGGGTGTGCAGTTAGTTGGCGCGTGCGATTTGTATTCGGGCAGGCTGGAAAGAGCAAAAGAAGTATATGGCAAGGATTTATTTACGACCAACGATTACCGGAAAATCCTGGATAGAAAAGATGTGGATGCGGTGATCATCGCTACCTGCGATCAATGGCATTCACGCATCAGCAAAGACGCGCTGGCAAAAGGAAAGCATGTGTATTGTGAGAAGCCAATGGTGCATTACATCAGCGAAGGACAAGGTGTGATCAATGCACAAAAAGCCAGCAAAAAAACCATGCAGATTGGCAGTCAGCGGGTGAGCAGTATTCTGTATGCAAAAGCCAATGAACTGTACAAATCCGGCGAAATAGGCAAACTGAATATGGTAAACGCTGTGTATGACCGGCAAAGCGCGAACGGAGCGTGGGAATACACGATGCCACTGGATGCTTCGCCACAAACGGTTGATTGGGATCGCTACATTGAAGGAATGCAGAAGATCCCTTATGATCCAAAGAAGTTTTTCTGGTGGCGCAATTATAAAGAATTCGGAACGGGCGTAGCAGGCGATCTTTTTGTACACCTGATCTCAGGTACCCATGTAATAACCGGCTCCAAAGGCCCCGAAAAAATCTACGCCTCCGGGCAATTAGCTCATTGGAAAGACGGACGCAATGTGCCTGATGTGATGACCGGCATCATGAGTTATCCTGAAACAAATGAACATCCTGCATTCCAACTTACCCTGCAAGTAAATTTTGTAAGCGGCACGGGCGGTGCAGAATCTGTTCAGTTTATTGGAGATGAAGGCGTAATGCACGTAACCGGCAACGGGCTTTCCATTCATCACAGCATCATGCCCAAAGCACCGGGTATTGGTGGATGGGATTCGCTGGGCACTTATCCTGAAGCGATGCAGAAAAAGTTGTTGGAAGATTACAACAAGAAATACAGTGCAGAAGATCAGAAAAGACCGGTAAAACCAGACATTGTTTATAAGACTCCGGCAGGTTATAATGAAGACCTGGAGCACCACATGAATTTTTACAACAGCATCCGCATCGGCAAACCGGTAGTTGAAGACGCTGTTTTCGGTTTTCGTGCTGCCGCTCCCTGCCTGGCCTGCAATGAAAGCTATTTTAAGAAAAAGATCATTTTTTGGGATCCTGAAAATATGAAACTGAAAGAAAGCAAAGCCTGATAATCATTCACATTCATAAAAATCAACTATCATGACCGTAAACAGGAGAAACTTTATCAAAAGCAGCGCCGTTGCACTTGCCGGAACGCTACTAATACCGGATGACATCCTTGCAAACAAAAAGAAAATGAATACCATCACTGGTTTACAACTTTATTCCGTGCGTGCAGACATGCAGAAAGCACCGCTCGACACCTTGAAACAACTGGCTGCCATGGGTTACCAGTATGTGGAACACGCCAATTATGTAAACAGAAAATTTTATGGCTATTCTCCTACAGAGTTTAAAAAAATATTAAACGATCTCAATCTAAAAATGCCAAGCGGGCATACGGTTCTATCGGGAAAAGAATGGGACGATTCCAAAAAAGACTTTTCGGACAAATGGAAACAAACCATTGACGACGCTGCTACCGTTGGACAAAAATACGTGATCAGTCCGTGGATGGATGAAAGCCTGCGGCAGGACTACGACGGCTTATTGCGCTTTTTGGATGTATTCAATAAAAGCGGCGAACTCTGTAAACAGTCCGGTTTAAAGTTTGGCTATCACAACCACGATTTTGAATTTAAATATTCCCTGAATGGCCAGAAAGTTTATGACATCATTCTTGAAAAAACCGACCCTGCTTTGGTATTGCAGCAAATAGATATCGGCAATATGTATGGCGCTGGTGGGCGTGCGCTGGAAATTTTAAAAAAGCACCCTGGACGTTTTGAAAGCATGCATGTGAAAGATGAGATCGTGTCAAAAAACGGGGGAGAGATGAACGACAATTACGAAAGTACTGTTTTGGGCAAAGGCGTATTGCCGGTAAAAGAAATTGTCGATCTTTTCAGGAAAAAAGGCGGCACTACTGAGTTCATCATTGAACAGGAATCTTACCAGGATCTTACCCCGCTGGAGAGTGCAAAACAGGATCTGGCAGTGATGAAGAAATGGGGATACTGATCATACAGGTATTTTATTTAAAGGCACTTTTTCTTTTTGAGGAAAGCGCCTTTTGTTTTGATATAATCTAAAAACGGGAAGATTTGTTTGTTTGTTGCCAAAATCTTCCTGTAGACACAAGAGAGTGTTTAATTTTTTTCGGAACAAAAAAGGAAGCTCACACTAAAACATTCGGTCCAGTTAATACATTCCGGAAGATGCTAAAAATAATACGCCAAGTTCAATTCCCAATATCCGCTCAAAGAATGTGAGGATACAGGTATATACAGACTGGCTGCCGGGCGGATGCTGAATGATCCATGTTCAACAGTAGATTCAAGGTTTAGCTCGACGTTATTTATAGAAACAGGTTGAGAAACACTTTCAGAAGTGGTAGTAGTGGTTGTGGTAGTAGTAGTGGTAGTGGTTGTATTTGAGTTTCCTCTTCCTCTTCCGTTGCTGCTGGCATGTGTATTCTTTACAATTTTATTGTAATTATTGCTATGTGTAATGTATTTCGAAAGTTTCAGAAAAGAAAAGTATTCGTCAGTTCCTGCATTTAGAAGGATGGAGGGGGTGACATTGAAAGAAAAATCATTTCCTTCCTGCCAATCAAAATAATGGCATACTCCTCCGGTCAGTTCTATATCATAAGCGAATTTGGAAGGAGCGGTCTCATGATTCATTCCGAAGCCTATTCCAGCTAAAACTTTTGGCGACAGCCATGATTTTTTATAAATTCCTTCCACTATTACCTCGTTAGTTATCGGCGTACTGGGAATACTTCCGTTACGTGTGAAAAAGAAATGATTATAATCGGCTACCAACTGATAATCTTTTTTATTGTATTGCTCCAGCCCGATGGTGACAACATGCATAAAAATACCGGGTTCAGAACCTCCGGCTGTGAAATAAGGCGAGTAAATAATTCCAAAGCCGCCCGGACTTCTAAAACTAAAAGACGGAGCAATGGAAAGTACTTTTTGAGTAGTGGTGTCAGTTCCGGAAAAATGGAGTGTAGGAATACCGGATAGATTGACCTCTGCAGAAGCTTGCCATCCTTTTGAATCTTGTTGCCCGATACTGAAGTAAAACGACATTAAAAAAACCAGGGTGATTGAAAAGATTTTCATCTGAATTTAAAATTTATCCTTCAACGTTCGTGCAGAATGAAAATTGTAAAAAGAATATTTTTTACATAATTGATACATTTCCCATTCTTTAGTACATTCAATAAAAATTTTACTTATGAAGCTATTTTATAGAATTATTTGTGCGCTCATCATCCCTTTTCATTTTCTTTCACTTAATGCGCAAACCGTTATTAAAAGTACGGCTGCCCGTGATGCTGCAATCGATTATGCAAGGCTTGCGAATATAGACACGCTTATCAACGGTTATGTGAACCG
>JBQCFI010000500.1:0-3477 GCA_051959325.1 Ginsengibacter sp.
TTATCAGCGCCAGTAATGCTGAAACCCAAAGGAAGTGTAATCGAGTAAGGACAAAGAATGGAAGTTTGCAATTCAAGAGTTGCCGGTTGGGAATTGTTTAATGCTGCAAGCAATTCTACCAACGAATTAATTTTCGTAGTCATGATGTGATTTTGAAACTTTTAAAATATCCATCCGCGAAAATTTCTTTTATTTCTCTAACAGCATTTTGATACTTTTTCAAATTTCTCTAAACCCTTCCACACCTTACTTCTAAACTACTTCCTCCTTCTCCATCCAAACAGGCTTTGTTTGTGATTGATGATCGGCACTTAAAATATCTCTATACAATTCAGGTTTTCTCGCATTCTTGTAACGGTAACCGCCGGCAAGTTTTAATTTATCTTCCGTAACAGTTGCTATTGCAATTTCATCATTGAAACTTTTTATTTCCACCATCACATCTCCGTAAGGGTCGAGGATGAGTGAATTTCCGTTTTTCAGTTGATCGCCATCGTAACCGATGGGATTTGTAAAAACATAATAAACACCGTTGTCATACGCTCTTGCCGGAAGCCAGCGCATCAGCCATTGCATTCCTTTTGGCCCGTCAAATTCCATTCTAAGGGGAACCGGATCGAGTTCTCTTTTTTGCCAAAGTGCATCATCTACAAAACCCCTTCCCGGCATCGACGAAGGCGTACACATCGTAACGTGCGGCGCAAAAATAATTTCTGCTCCAAGCAATGAAGTGGCACGCACATTTTCAACCACATTGTTATCATAGCAAATCAAAATCCCGCATTTCCAATCTTTGATATCGAATACAACATATCCAGTTCCGGGAGAAAGATATTTGCTGATGAACGGATGGATCTTCCTGTATTTTGCTTTCAAACCGTTTTTGTCAACGCAGATGTAAGTGTTGTACAATTTATCTTCATCATCAATTTCAACCAGTCCCGCTAATACAGTTAGGTCGTACTTTGCAGCGATTTCAATCAATCGTTTGGTACTCTTCCCGTCGGGTACTTTTTCAGCATAAGATTTCACCTCATCTCTCGAAAGGTCTTTAAAAAAAGTGTAAGCCGTGATAGACATTTCATGAAAGCTTACTACTTCTGCCCCACCCTCTTTTGCTTTCGCGGTTAATTTATCTATTACCGAAAGATTATAATCTTTATCGCCGTCTTTTGGCTGGAATTGGGCTACTGCTATTTTTAATGTCCTCATCATGAACTGATTTTAATTACAAATTGAAAATTACGAATTACGAATTTAGGTAACTCTTGAAGTTTGTGTTTGAGCTTCTCTAAACCTTTCTAAACCATTTCTAAACCTTCTAAACTATTCTAAACATCTCAACTCCTAAACCTTCAACTCTACTCCACATTCCATCCTCCGACAACTACTCTCGCTTTTTGTCCATCAAGGTCAGTTGTATGAACCGTCACAGAAACATTCCTTTCTTCTCCTGGCAAAAGGGTAAAATAATTTTCTTTCCAAAAAACAGGAACAACAGATTCGTTGGTTTGGCCTTTTTTCAAATCCATGTAAACCATAAAAGCAACATGCTGCGATGGATTTTTTAGTTTCACATTGATGATCGTGTTCTCTCCTTTTTTCGAAACCGTTTCACTCTTTTGCAATTTTACTTTTGGCAATTTTTCCAAGAGAGTAAGATCAGCATATTGCGATTGTGGCGTGATGTACCACGTACTTTGCTTTTCTGCAAGACTGTCTTTTTGTGTGGACAAAACATAGAAATTATTGCTCACCAACTGATGTTGGCTGTCATACAAGCGAAGATCCAAAAAGTACGTTTTGCTTACATTCAAATTACCCGGAAGAGAAAAAATTTGTTTTGTTTCCAAAGAACCAATATCAGCAACCGGCAATGATTTTTTTAGAACCGATTTGGAGTTTGCATCAAGCACATTGATATCGGCTGTAAGTTCACCGGATTTTTTTGCAGTGTTATTCATTACGGCTACTGCATCCTGGCCATAGTTATAAAAAATATGCAGCGGTTCATTCGCCACCCGGGCTCCATACAAAGCGCCGGTTGGCATTAAATAATAATCATAAAACTGCCACCAAAGTTTTGGCCACGAAGCGTTGTACATCCATTGAATAATTCCTGTAGCTTCAGGCCGATTTGCTTCAAAAGCTTCAAACATCGCACGCATTCCTTCATAATTCATGTACTGTGCTTTGCGCAAATAATCTTTTAAATCATTCGGCTGGCCGAGTCTTTCATTCATCGCGCTATTGTAGGCATCGAGGTTATGAAACTTTCCTCTTGCGGCATGATACAGCCATGAACTACCGATTGGCCACAAAGAATCTTTCGGAATCATTTTTTCCAAACTTTCCAAAACAGGAACCTGCGGACCAGGGCCGGTTTCGGTATTGAAGCCAAAAGCACCGCCGTAAGATGTGTCAATGTACCAATAGTCAGGAGGAACATAATCATAAGGACCGCGCATTTTCATTCCGGTCTTGCCGGTAATTTCACTTGTCCATTCTTTTGCGGACTGCGCATAAGGCCGTGTCGGATCTACTTCCGCTAACACATCAAGATATTTTTTTTCAAGCTCCGGGCGCGGCCATTTGTCGCTTCCATAAAGCCACAGAAAAATGCTTGGATGATTGCGCAGCCACATCAACTGATCATTCCACGATTTGGCAGCAATGTCAATCTGTTCGGGTGTAACGATACAACCATATTTGTCTTCATAATTTCCACCAAAAATTCCTTTCCATTCCCACTGGCAACTGAAGCCAACCATCAACAAAATTCCTTTTTCATCACAGAGATCATACAAGTGTTCATCCGAGCCCCAGAATCCTTCCATGCGAATAGCATTCAGGTTCATGTGAACAGCATAATCAATTCCCGCGCGTTCATATTCCGGCGTTGCATTTAGTAACATTGGATCGGTCCATCCTCCGCCTTTTATTAATATTTTTTTGCCGTTCAAACGATACGCGCGAAATCCTCTGTCGGTCATGTAACCCGAAACGGAACGCACACCAAATTTTATTTTCTTGCTGTCGGAAGGTTGATTGTTGATGTTAAAATTCATTTGCAGCGTGTACAAATATGGTTCACCTAAATCGTGTGTCCACCAAAGCTTAGGGTGCATCATGGTCAGTTGATGATATTGTTCCGGAGACAGGATCACCTCTTTTATTTCATGTGGCTCGAGCGAAACATTTGTTGAAAGATGAATATCACTTCCGATGGTCGTCTTTAAAATACCTGAAACTTTTTTATCAGAAAAGTTTTGAAGATCGACTCTCACTTTAATGTTTGCATAACTCAAAGTAGCCGTGTCAACGTTCGTGATCACAAAAGGATTTTCAATCGCAACAGGACCGCTTTCGATGAAATGAACATCGCGCCAAATTCCCATGTGATTATCGGCAGGTTCCGGATTCCAATCCACAAAACCTATATTTAAATCAGCAGGCTGTCCTTGCGTAATCTTTACT
>JBQCFI010000501.1:0-5045 GCA_051959325.1 Ginsengibacter sp.
AAATAAAACCACAGGGAATCAATGCAAAAGATTGTCCTGATTATTTATTAAAGGCTGCTACCAAAGCATGGGATGACGCGGTAATACTCGGAGAAAAATTTGGCTATAGAAATGCGCAAACTACCGTGATCGCACCAACAGGAACTATTGGCCTTGTAATGGATTGTGATACAACCGGCGTGGAACCTGATTTTGCCTTGGTGAAATTTAAAAAATTAAGTGGTGGCGGCTATTTTAAAATTATCAACCAAAGCGTGCCTCAGGCTATGCTCAATATGAAGTATTCAGAAAAGGAAATTGAAGAAATCGTGAATTATGCCAAAGGACATGCCTCTTTAGTAAATGCACCGCACATCAATGCTGTATCTCTGATTAAAAAAGGATTTAGTGAAAAAGATATTCAGAAAATAGAATCTGCATTGCCAACAGCTTTTGAGATTGGCTTTGTATTTAATGTTTTTAATCTTGGTGAAGAATGCTTGCAACGTTTGGGCTTTAAAGCCGAAGATTATAACAATTTTGAATGGAGTTTACTGGAAGCATTGGGCTTTACAGACGAGCAAATTGAAGAAGCGAATACCTATGTATGTGGTACGATGACCGTAGAAGGAGCACCTTTTTTAAAAGAAGAACATTTACCGGTATTTGATTGTGCCAATAAATGTGGAAATACGGGTAAAAGATATATTCATTACAGCGGCCACATTCGCATGATGGCTGCTGCTCAACCTTTTTTGAGCGGTGCTATTTCCAAAACAATTAATCTTCCGAATGAAGGAACCGTTGAAGAAATTGCGGATGCGTACCTCATGAGCTGGCAACTTGGTTTAAAAGCCTGTGCGCTGTATCGTGATGGCTCTAAATTATCACAGCCATTGAGCAACAAAAGTGATAAGAAAAAGAAAACGAGTGATGATACCGTGGCTGACATTGAAGAGCAACAACATGAAACCGCGCTGGTGAATATGGGACAATTAACGATAGATGACCTTTTGGAAGAAGTAAATAAAAGAGTTCAAAACAGTGAGGACACTTCTTTAAAACGCCAACTGGCTATGATCGTGGAGCGCAGAACTTTGCCGGCAAAACGGCGTGGCTTTACACAAAAAGCAAAAATAAACGGGCAGGCTTTATTCCTCAGAACCGGTGAATATAGTGACGGAACTTTAGGAGAAATTTTCATTGACATGGCGAAAGAAGGTGCTACCATGCGTAGCATGCTGAACTGTTTTGCCATCGCGATTTCTATCGGTTTACAATACGGCGTTCCCTTAGAAGAATTTGTAGAAAAGTTTGTATTCACCCGCTTTGAACCATCCGGAATGGTAGAGCATCCGAATATAAAATCAACCACTTCAATTATCGACTTCATCTTCCGTTCGTTAGCGTATGAATATCTTGGAAGGAATGACCTGGTTCATGTTTTAGATAAACCTGAAATAAGCAATGTGGGAAATGCTCCATGGGATGAAAATACGCCTACCATCGGAGAGCGTGTGCCTGAGCTGAGTGAAATAAGAGTAACTGGTTCACCCAACGGTAAAGCACAAACGCAAAAATCTTACAGGACTGATTCTGTTAAAAAGGAAGCGGCAAGCCTTGATGCAGTAAACAGGGCAGCAAAAAATATGCAGGGTGATGCACCCGCTTGTAACACTTGTGGCCACATTACCATTCGCAGCGGCACGTGCTACAAATGCCTGAATTGCGGCAACAGCATGGGTTGCAGTTAAACTTTTCTCTCTGGGGGTATTATAAAAAAGGCCATCTTGAAAAAGATGGTTTTTTTATTTTTGAAGGACAGCAAAAGCAGAATTAAAAGGAATTTAGATTCTTGAAAAACAAATAAAAAATTGTTACTGAATATAATGGTTGATGAATACAATCACGAGTAATCATTTTTGGAAAATCATTTTTTAATTTTTCCTATTATTTCCAACAAAAAAACCCTCCTGGGAAAAGAGGGTTTTATAATGACTTTATTTTTTTAAAGACTTACTTATTTCCCAATCAATTTTCCAAAATAATGAACAGTTCTCACCAACTGAGATACATAACTCATTTCATTATCATACCAGCTAACGGTTTTTACCAATTGATTTTCTCCAACGGTTAATACTTTCGTTTGAGTAGAATCGAATAACGAACCGAAATGCATTCAGATAATATCAGTGCTTACAATTTCATCTTCATTATAGCCATAGCTTTCATTTGAAGAGTCTTTCATCGCATTGTTTACTTCTTCAACAGTAACTTTTTTATTTAAGATTGTTGTTAATTCTGTAAGCGAACCAGTGATTACAGGAACACGCTGCGCAACTCCATCCAGTTTACCATTTAATTCAGGCAAAACCAACCCAATTGCTTTTGCAGCGCCGGTACTGTTTGGAACAATATTAGCGGCAGCCGCTCTTGCTCTGCGCAAATCACCTTTTGGATGAGGCGCATCCAACGTATTCTGATCATTTGTATAAGCATGAATGGTGGTCATAAAACCGGTAGCAATTCCAAAAGTATCGTTCAAAACTTTTGCCATTGGGGCCAGGCAGTTTGTAGTGCATGAAGCGCATGAAATAATCGTTTCGCTTCCGTCAAGAATATTGTGATTTACATTAAATACGATAGTTTTCACACCACCGGTTGCCGGGGCCGAAATCACCACTCTTTTTGCTCCTGCTTTTATATGTGCTTCAGCTTTTGTTTTATCGGTAAAAAATCCGGTGCTTTCTATCACCACATCCACATTGTCTGAACCCCATGGAATTTGAGCCGGATCACGTTGCGCATAAATCTTTATTTCTTCGCCATTTACAACGATTGAATTGTCAGTGCTTTTTACTTCGCCTTCAAACCTTCCCTGCGCGCTGTCATATTTTAATAAATGAGCCAATTGTTTTGGGCTTGTCAGATCATTTATCGCCACTACATCAATACCTTCCATGTTATAAATCTGTCTGAATACCAGGCGGCCGATTCTGCCAAAACCATTTATTGCAACTCTTACTGTGTCCATAGTTATTTTGTTTTTGATTTTAAATTAAGGGTGCAAATTTAAGTTATGTTCAATAAAAATCATTACTTTCTAAATTTTCGGGTTCAGTTCCCGATTTTGTGAAGCAAAAATCACGGCATGCCGATCTCAAAATTCTTATCTTCGGCGGCCTTTTTTAAAAAAAAAAAATTCAGACAAAATCATGCTTCTTGTCCAGGCAAAAAAAACGTTGAAACTCGCTTTTCCCATTATTCTGGGAGAAGTAGCTCAAATGTCCCTGGGCATTATTGATACTGCTATGGTCGGCGCTGTAAGCTACAAACAATTGGCTGCAGCGGCTTTGGTGATGAGCGTGATCAATATCCCTTATGTATTTGGAATTGGAATTACAATTTCTGTTTCACAAATGGTGTCCATGGCCAATGGAAGAAGAGACAAAAAATCAGTAAGCCATTATTTATACAATGGATTCTGGGTTTGCGCAATTTCAGCTGTTATTATTTCACTGGCGATAGAATTAAGCAAAAACATCTTATTTCACCTGGACCAGGATCCTATTGTTGCCCAACTTGCTTTGCCTTATTTACAAATAATGGGCTGGTCAGTAATTCCGATGCTATTGTTTCTTGCTTTGAAACAATTTACGGATGGTCTGGAACACACAAAAACTGCCATGATCCTTTCGCTCTCTGCGCTTCCGATAAACGCTTTTTTAAACTGGCTTTTCATTTATGGCAATTGGGGATTTCCAAGAATGGAATTGGTCGGAGCTGGCTGGGGAACATTGATTACGCGGATTCTAATATTTATTGTTCTTGGATTAATCATCTTGTATCACCGCACTTTTAGAAGATATGTGGCGGTAAGAAGTATTGTTTGGAAATTGAAATGGAATACGATAAAAGAACTTTTAGATATCGGAATCCCCAGCAGTTTTCAAATCACCATGGAAGCCGGCGCGTTTGCTATTTCTGGTATTTTGATCGGGACAATAGGCGCAGTAGAGCAAGCAGCACACCAGATTGCATTGAGTATTGCGTCACTAACTTTTATGGTTTCCATGGGACTGTCGCAAGCTGGTTCTATTCGCGCCAGCAATACTTTTGGCCGCAATGACTGGCCATTAATCCATGCGATCGGGAAAAGCACTATAATTATGGCTTTGATTTATGGAACTTTTTGCGCTGCTATTTTTATCATATTCCGTTTCCAGTTGCCTTATGTTTTTAACGATAATTCAGAAGTGGTTTCAATGGCTGCCTATTTACTTTTATTTGCCGCTTTGTTTCAAATTTCGGATAGCACCCAGGCGATAAGCGCAGGACTTCTTCGTGGAATAAAAGATGTCAAAGTGCCTACCGTTTTTATCGCTATCGCTTATTGGGCGATTGGTATTCCCGTTGGTTGTTTACTTGCTTTTTATTTCAAAATGGGTGCAGCAGGGATATGGACAGGCTTTATCACCGGGCTTACTTTTTCTGCCGGTTTTTTAAGTTTCAGATTTAAAAAAATGGTACAAAAATCAGTTGCTTTAGAAAAACTTGTTCAGTAAAGAAAGAAATAACTCAAATTTCGGTTCACGAATCGTTAAGCTTTATTTCTGATTCCAAATACTTTTTAATTCATGATATTGCAGATCTTTTATTTTAAAATGCTCTGAATGAAACACGATCCTGGAATACGGCTCATTGGGGAAAAATATAGCGGTCATGTTGGTAAGCCCTTTATCGGCAAACATTTCAACAGAACTTTTATCTATTATCAATATCATATCCATATTTGGAGAATTGGATATTCTGGGTGCAACAATTCGTGCGGCAAAGTTTTTTTTAAAATCCGTTTTGCCGGATGAAGTACGATCAATATAATAATTGTTAGTTGCTTTATCGTAACCGATCACCACTTTTTCATTATCTGCGTTGGAAAGTGAAATAGAAAAATCATCAATTTTTTCGGAAGAAAATTTTAAACTAACCGGAAGAGAAAGTTTACCCGTTTTTGATGTGAGATCAAAATTATTTATTTCCAAATTTTGAAGCTTTATATTGGAAAT